>CAUSHZ010000019.1:0-32511 GCA_963531605.1 uncultured Actinomyces sp. | reverse complement strand
GCTGGCGGATCGTCGCCAAGTGGGGGAGGGCGCGGCGCATCGTCTCCGTGCCGTCAAAACCAATGATGGACAGGTCAGTGGGGACCAACAGGTTGCGCGTGCGCGCCCACTCGAGGACCTCGGCGGCCGCCAGATCGTCGGTCGCGAACACCCCGTCGACGGGGGCAGCGGCGCGGGCCTCGTCCAGGGCATCGCGCACCATCGCAAAACGCTGCGGCGTCGGCGTATCGAAGGGCACGGTGACCACGCGCGGGGTCAGACCCGCGCGCTCGACCTCGGCGCGGTAACCGGCCTCACGCAGATTGCGCGGGCCCGAACGTGAGGTGAGCAGCAGGGGGTGGCGGCACCCGCCCTCGATGAGCGCACGCGTCGCCATGGTGCCCGCCTCCTCGTTCGCGCAGCGCACGTTCGGGATGGACGGGCTCAGCTCGCGATCGATCGTCACCAGGGGCATGCGGATCGTGTCGTACTCGCCCAGGCCCTCGTTGTGGGCGCCCGAAATAATGCCGTCCACGCGGTTACCCACGAGGAGCGAGAGGTACTCGCGCTCGCGGTCCGCTCGGCCCATGGAATTGCAAATGAGGATGCGGTAACCGGCGTCGGCGAGGGCGTTCTCCACCTCGACGGCCAGCTCGCCGAAGAAAGGAAGGGAGACAGCGGGAACGATGAGGCCGACCGTCTGCGTGCGCATTCCGTGAAGGGCGCGAGCCAGCGAGTTCGGGCGGTAGCCGAGCGTCTCGATCGCGTCGGCGACGTTCTTCTTCGTCTTTTCCGAGAGGTACCCGCGGTTGTTGAGAACGCGCGACACGGTCGTCAGGCTCACTCCGGCCAGCTCGGCGACGTCGGCCAGCGTGGGTTCGCGGGAACTCATGCGCGCTTCCTTTCCTTCCCTTGGTACTTCTCTAGTGTAATTGGTGAGGTGGAGGGGAGTCTTGCCTCACGTCGGCGAGGCCGGAGCCGGCACTGCGCAGTGGCGTCGTCTCGGTTGGCGGGCGAGTCCGTTGTTGCATGGTTTTTCGGCATTTATGGGGGTGATGTATCCCATGTCACTGTCCGTGATATCGGGTTTTACGCGGGTATCTAAGCCCGTTACCATGGGCCGTACGGGCACCTGTGTCTCACGATGGACATACCCGCATTTGAAAGGAACAACCATGATTTCCCGCACCGTTGCAATTGGTTCCTCCGTTGGCCTCCACGCACGTCCCGCTTCCGTCCTCGCCGAGGCCGTTGACGAATCCGGCGTCGAGGTCACCATCGCTTTCGATGGTGAGGAGGCCGACGCCGCGTCGCTCCTCGAAATCATGACCCTGGGCGCCAAGCACGGCGACGTCGTCACCCTGTCTACCGAGGATGATTCCGCGGGTGCGGTGCTCGACTCGCTCGTCGAGCTGCTCTCGCGCGATCTCGACCAGGAGTGAGCTGATGGCGACGCACGACGTCCTGCACGGCATCGGCGTCTCCGCCGGTACCGCTGCAGCTCCCGCCGCGATCGTCCAGCCCGCCCCCGGCGTCGACACGACGGAGCCGGGCAGCGTCGACGCTGCCGCCGACGGCGCGCGTGTCCGTGAGGCCCTCGCAGCCGTGTCCGCTCGTCTGAGCGAGCGCGCCGCGAACGCCCCGGAGGAGACGAAGGCGATCCTCAAGGCCACCGCACAGCTCGCGGGTGACCGCGGCCTGGCCAAGGCCGTCGACAAGAAGCTGAAGAAGGGCCTCGGTGTCACCCAGGCCGTCCATGACGCTGTCGAGGACTACGCGCAGATGCTGCGCGGCCTGGGCGGCTACATGGCCGAGCGCGCGACCGACCTCTACGACGTGCGCGATCGCGTGATCTGCGAGCTGCGTGGCCTGCCCGAGCCCGGCGTCCCGGCCTTCGATGGGCCCGTCGTCCTCGTGGCACGCGACCTGGCACCCGCCGAGACCGCGACCCTGAACCCGGAGACCGTCCTCGGAATCATCACCGAGGTCGGCGGCCCCACCTCGCACACGGCGATCCTGGCCGCCCAGCTGGGCATTCCCGCGATCGTCAAGGCCGAGGGGATCATGGACGTCGAGGAGGGCACCGTCCTGGCCCTCGACGGCGGCGTCGGCGAGGTGATCGTCGCCCCCACCGATGACGAGGTGGACCTGCTCAAGGAACGCTCGCGCCGCCGCGCACTCGCCCTGGCCGGCTCGACCGGCAAGGGCGCGACCTACGACGGCTACCCCGTCAAGCTCCTGGCCAACATCGGCACGGTCGACGACGCGATGAAGGCTTCCAAGGTGGACCTGGAGGGGTCGGGCCTGTTCCGCACCGAGTTCCTGTTCCTGGAACGCGCGGACGCTCCCTCGCTGGAGGAACAGACGGACACCTACACGAAGGTCCTGCAGGCCTTCGGTGACCGTCGCGTTGTCGTGCGCACCTTGGATGCTGGCGCGGACAAGCCGCTGAGCTTCGCGGACCTGGGCACCGAGGAGAACCCCGCCCTGGGCGTGCGCGGCCTGCGCCTGTGCCAGAGGCGTGAGGATCTCATCGACACGCAGCTGCAGGCTCTGGCCGCCGCCCACAAGGCGACGGGCGCTGAGCTGTGGGTCATGGCCCCCATGGTCTCGACCGCCGATGAAGCGAAGTGGTTCGCTGACAAGGCGCGCGGCTACGGCCTGCCCAAGGTTGGCATCATGATCGAGGTGCCCGCGGCCGCCCTGCGCGCCGAGCAGCTCCTGTCGATCGTGGACTTCGCGTCCATCGGCACGAACGACCTGACGCAGTACACGATGGCCGCCGACCGCCTGGATGGAAACCTGGCGTCCCTCCTGGATCCGTGGCAGCCCGCGGTCCTCGAGATGATCCGCCACGCCTGCAACGGCGGTCGTGCGACGGGCAAGCCCATCGGCGTGTGTGGCGAGGCCGGTGGCGACCCGCTGCTGGCCCTGGTTCTCACGGGCCTGGGTGTCGCCTCCCTGTCGATGGCTCCGTCGAAGGTCAACGCCGTGCGCGCCGCCCTGCGCATGCATGACCTGGCGACCTGCCAGCAGATGGCCGCCTACGCGGTGGATGCCCCCAGCGCAAAGGAAGGCCGTGAGAACGTCGTGAAGCTGGTGGCACCGGCCATGCTGGATCTGCTGTGATTAGACGCTTCTGACAAGCAACGGGGAGGGCCCGGGAACCAATCGGTTCCCGGGCCCACCCGTTTGTGCACGCGTTGCGCGGCCGCGTTAGTCCCTGCGGATTGCGTCGGCCGGGTCCGTGGCGGACGACGCTCCGGCACCCTGATTCGGAGTCTTCTTGGAACGGCCCGAGAAGAGAGCAGTGAGGATCAGGATGACGCCGAGGGCCGCGATCGCGCTGATCCCGAGCACCGGCAGGTTGAGGTTCGTGATGTAGGCCTCGGCGATGAGAAAAGCGCCCATCATACACACCAGGAGAGCCCACACGAAAGAACCGACGCGCACGCCCCTGCGGGGTGCCTCGGGCAGCGGGTATGTGGCAGCGAGTCCGCTCTGAGCGCTCCACGTCTGGGCACCCGGGGCGGTGCCCGACGTCGCCTGAGTGCCGGAGGCCGCCCCGGCCTCGTGCCCCCGAGGAATCGTCTCGCCCGTGGAAGCCGGATCGAAGGCGGTGCGTGCGCCTGTGCCTACGGAGCCGGCAGGCATCTGCGTCGTCGGGGCGTCGCGGAAGACCGCGAGCGGGTCCGAGGAGAGGTCCGGCGACGAGATCGGCATCTCCGTGGTCGCGTCCTGATCTGCGCCGACGGAGGGTGCGGGAGTCGTCAACAGCGGCATCGTCTCGTCAAATTCAGGCAGCTGGGTGGTCTGGTCGTCGTTGGAAGTAGTCATGGTCGTGGTCCTTCCTCAGTTACCCGACTGGGAGCCGGTGGGGGTAGGGGAGGGGGTGGGCGTTGCGCTCGGGGTGGCGCTCGGAGTCGCCGAAGGGGTGGCGGAGGGCGCTGCCGGCATGGAACCCCAGGTGCCTGAGGCGTCGGGGGACTGCACGATCGTCAGCGTCTCAAGCTCCGCGTCGTCGGTGATGAGAATCGTGATGCCGCCGAGCGAGGGCTTCCCCCAGGCGGGGGAGGATGCGGTCACGCCGGAGCAGTCGTCCAAAGGTTCGGCCCAGCCGTTGCCATCCATGTTGGTGGACAGGTTGCCGATGCTGGACTGGCAGATGATCTGCACGGGCTGGCCCTCGGCCAACTGGACGGTGAGTCGATTCCAGGCCCGCCAGTCGACCGTGATCGTCTTGGTCGTGCCGACGGGCGCGCCGGTCAGGTCGAGCGTGGTCGAGCCGACCGGGTTTCCCCCACTGACCGTGTCGACCGTCCAGTCGAGTGTCGTCTGGGAGCCGATGCTGCCCACGTTCGTGTTGATGAAGAAGTCGGTCGGGTGAGAGGCCTGGGTGCCAACGAGGGCCGTGGGGAGCGCTATCACCATGCCGATGACCGACAGGGCGGTGAGCCAGCCGGCGCTGCGATCTCGCAGGGCGGCAATCGCCAGGGAGAGGCCGACGATGATCAGGCACACGCCGCCGCCGATCGAGATGATACGGGCGATCGTTTGCCCCTCTGTCTCGCCGGTAATGAAGGGGATGGCGGGGCCTTTATCGACCATGTACATGCCGGCGAAAACGGCGGCCACCACCAGGACCAGCAGGCCCGTGATCGCCAGGTTGACGCGACTGGAGACGGTGCGCGGGCGATGAGTCGGCATAGGACGCGGGGTCCACTGACGAGGCCTGGGCGCGGTGGGCGGAGGCGTCCAGCCGGGGTGGGGCTGGGTGGGGCGAGCGGTGGCCGGGCGAGGCCCGGCATTCGTGCCCTGAGCGGCGAAGGCAGCGGTGGCGCCTGCGGGGCGCTGTGCACCTGCGCTGCCCGCGGGGACGCCGTAGGCGGGGAAGCCCTCGGGGGACTGAGCGTTCTGCTGCTGCGGCATGGTGGCACCCGTGTCCTTAGCGCCCGGGGCGCTGTGCCCAAAAGGGGCGGAGGCTCCCGCCGTCGACGCCTGCTGCTGGGGCGTGCCGTACTGCGGGGTCCCGTACTGGGGCGTGCCGTACTGCGGATTGCCGTACTGCGGATTGCCGTATTGAGGGGTGGTGCGGTTCGCGCCCGTCTGGGGCCCGCCCGAAGCTGAACGGGTGACGCTGACGAGTACCACGACGACGGCTGTGATGCCTGCGGCGAGCGCCAGGAGATGAAGCCACCCGAGTCCAAAGCCTACGCCGAAGCCCACGGCGGACATCGATGAGGACAGACCCGCAAGGATCATGAAGACGCCGCCGATCACTGCAATATCGAAGCGCCCCTCCAGGGCCTCTTCCGCGTGGATGCGGCCGTCGGCGGCCTCGGGCAGGAGGAGCCACGCGAGCCCGTAACCGATCGCCACAACCGGCATACAGAACGTCGCAACGACCATGACGATACGGACGAGTGACAGGTCCCAGCCCTGGCGGGCAGCGATGCCCGAGCAGACGCCGCCGATTGCGCGCTCCTGAGCGCGGTACCAGCCCGAGCGTCGGACCGCGTCAAAGAAGCTACTGCGGGGCGGGCGCTGCTGGTACTGGGCACCGGAATCTGTTGTCCCGTTCTGCCAACTCATCATGCACTTCCTCTCGATGGGATCCACACGGCGTGGATCGATACCACTACTCAACCAAAGAGAGGGGCCGCCCCGATAGTAGGGGACCCCCTGAACGGTCCCTGATTGTGGTGGGGGCACCCCCGGGGTTGGCCCCGTGGCATGCCACAATGGGAGTGTGAGCAGACCCGTGAACTCCCCCCACCCGGGGTGGACTCCACCCATTCCGGCACCGCCGGCCAGGCCCCCGCTCGTGCGCGCGACTGCCGCGAGCCCGGACATGCCGGCGCCCTGGATGGCAGGCGTGTGCTCCGGATTGGCCGTGCACCTGGGAGTGTCGGTCACGCTCGTGCGCATCATCATGGTCTGCATGACCTTTGTGGGTCTCGGCTTCGGCGTTTACCTGTGGCTGTGGGTGACGGTCCCCGAAGACTCCCCGGAGCGAAGCGGTGCGGGTGCGCTCAGCCCCGGCCTCGTCCGACTGCGCGAGGAACGCGCCGCCCAGGTGTCGCGCAACCGCCTGCTCGTCGCCGGCGTGGCCCTGATCGTCGCCGCGATCATCGGCACGATCCTGAACGCGACGGGCACCCTGGACTGGCGTGACATGGGGGCGATCATCGCGATCGTTTCCGGTATCACCCTCGTGTGGAGCCAGAGCCGCAACGTGAGTTCCTGGCGGTCCTTGCGCTTCATCGGGGCGGTTTTCGGCGGTATCGTGCTGCTCAGCCTCGGCGTCGTCATGGTGGCCTCGCGCGACAACCCGCCCATCATCCTGCTGCGCGGCGGCCTCATCGGGGCTGCCCTGGTCGCGGGCGTGCTCTTCGCCCTCGTCCCCATGTGGCTGCGCACGACGAAGGACCTGTCGCAGGCGCAGGCGCAGCGCGTGCGCGAATCCGAGCGCGCCGACATCGCCGCCCACCTGCACGACTCCGTGCTCCAGGCCCTCACTCTCATCCGAGCCTCCGCCGAGGACCCCGCCCGCGTGCGCGCCATCGCCCTCACCGAGGAACGCGAGCTGCGTGCCTGGCTCTACACGGGACACGCGCAGGCCGCCGACTCCCTCGACGCCGCCGTCACCGAGGCGGTCGTGGGCGTCGAAAGCCGCTACGGCGTGCCCATCAGCGTGGTCGTCGTCGGCGACATGCGCCCGGGCCCCGGCGAGCTCGCACTCGTCGCGGCACTCGCCGAGGCCTGCCAAAACGCCGTGCGCCACGGCGCCCCACCCGTCTCCGTCTACGTCGAGGTGCGTCCCCAGGCCGTGGAGGCCTTCATCAAAGACAGCGGCGAGGGATTCGACCCCGCCTCCATCGCCGCCGACCGACACGGCGTGCGCGACTCCATCGTTGGGCGCATGCGCAGGACCGGGGGAAATGCCACGATCAGGCGTCTCGCCCGCGGAACCGAAGTTGCTCTGAGCGTGCCACGCTCCGATATCCTGGAAGAAACAGCGCCCAACGGGAGGACACAGTGACCATCCGCATCCTCGTCATCGACGACCACCCCATGGTTCGGGCAGGCGTGCGCGCCGAACTCGAAAACTCCGGGGCCGACCTGGAGGTCGTCGGCGACGCCTCCGACGTCGAGGGCGCCATCGCGGCCTGCCGCGCGCTCACCCCGGACGTGGCCCTCCTCGACGTGCACCTGCCCGGCGGAAACGGCGGGGGCGGGGCCGAAGTGGCCAGCACCTGCCGCGACATAGAAGGCCTGCACTTCCTGGCGCTGTCCGTCTCGGACGCCGCTGAGGACGTCGTCCAGGTCATCCGCGCGGGCGCTCGCGGATACGTCACCAAGTCGATCTCCACCCCCGACCTCGTCGAGGCCATCGGACGTGTCGCCGCCGGGGACGCCGCCTTCAGCCCGCGCCTGGCCGGCTTTGTGCTCGATGCCTTCGGGACCGGCGAGGTCTCCACGACCGACAACGAGCTGGACCTGCTGTCCGCGCGCGAGCAGGAGGTCATGCGCCTCATCGCCCGCGGGTACACGTACAAGGAAGTCGCCCACGACCTGTTCATCTCGATCAAGACCGTCGAAACCCACGTGAGTTCGGTCCTGCGTAAGCTCCAGCTCTCCAACCGCAACGAGCTAACGCGCTGGGCGATGCAACGACACATCGTGTGAGGTCGAACCCCTTTCGCGCGTGCCATCCGTAAGGTGGCACGCCACCGCCCTTACAATGGAACCCCGAGGGCGCGACTGCGCCTGCCCGCCCCGCACGGACGGCCTCTTCTATTTCCGCGACCTCGGAGGATGCATGCACCGCATCGGTTTTGACAGTGATCAGTACGTCGAGATGCAGTCTCGACACATTGCCCAGCGACGAAGCGAATTCGGCGGCAAGCTGTATCTGGAGTTCGGTGGCAAGCTGATCGACGACATGCACGCCTCGCGCGTTCTGCCCGGTTTTACGCCCGACAACAAGGTGCGTATGCTGCGCGAACTGGCCGACGAGGTCGAGATCATCGTCGCTGTTAACGCCAAGGATTTCGCGCGCCGCAAGGTCCGCGCCGACATGGGAACCACCTACGACGACGAGGTTCTGCGCCAGATCGACGAGTTCCGCGAGCGCGGCCTGTACGTCGGTTCCGTCGTCATCACCCAGTGGACGGACGACAACAAGGCGGCCGCCGAGGTGAAGGAGCGCTTCGAGAAGCTCGGCATCCGCGTCTACCGCCACTTCCCGATCCCCGGCTACCCCTCGGACGTCGAGCGCATCGTCTCGGACGAGGGCTACGGCGCCAACGAATACGTGGAGACCAGCCGCGACCTCGTCGTCGTGACGGCTCCCGGCCCGGGCTCGGGCAAGATGGCGACCTGCCTGTCGCAGCTCTACCACGACCACAAGCGCGGGATCGAGTCGGGGTACGCGAAGTGGGAGACCTTCCCGATCTGGAACATTGCGCTGGACCACCCGGTGAACATCGCCTACGAGGCGGCCACCGCCGACCTCGACGACGTCAACATGATTGATCCCTTCCACCTGGAGGCCTACGGGATCAAGACGGTCAACTACAACCGCGACGTCGAAATCTTCCCGGTCCTGAACCGCCTCTTCGAGAAGATCCTCGGATCCTCCCCGTACAAGAGCCCCACGGACATGGGTGTCAACATGGCGGGCCACTGCATCGTCGACGACGAGGCCTGCAGGGAGGCCTCGCGCCAGGAGATCATCCGCCGCTACTACAAGGCCCTCGTGGCCGAGAAGAAGGAGATGAGCGAGCCCGTGCAGTCGGCGCGCATCTCCCTGCTGATGAGCCGCGTGGGCGTGGGCCGCATGGATCGCCCGGTCGTGCGTCCGGCCCTGGAGCTGGCCGAGGCCACGGGCGAGCCGGCCGCCGCGATCGAGCTGCCCGACGGCCAGATCGTCACGGGCAAGACGTCGGCGCTGCTGGGCTGCTCCTCGGCGATGCTCCTCAACGCCCTCAAGAAGCTCGCGGGCCTGCCCGACGAGGTCCAGCTCCTGGCTCCCCAGTCGATCGAGCCTATCCAGCGCCTGAAGACCCACGACCTGGGCTCGCGCAATCCGCGCCTGCACACCGACGAGGTCCTCATCGCGCTCGCGGTCAGCGCCAACGGCGACGACAACGCGCGCCGCGCCCTCGACAAGCTCAGCTCGCTGCGCGACTGCGACGTGCACGAGTCGGTCATCCTGGGCCCCGTGGACGAGGGCATCTTCCGCTCCCTCGGCATCCAGGTGACCACCGAGCCCGTGTATGCGACCAAGTCGCTGTACCGCAAGAAGTAAACGCTTCGACGAGGCCGGGGTTTCTGCCGCGTATCAGCGCGGGGAGGCACCGGCCTCGTCGCGAACAGCCTTTCGTGGTTGGTGCCACCCGGGGCGGGGGTCGCAGGTGAGGGTGGGGCGGTTTACCCTTGGAGGCGATGAGTGACTCGACTTCTTTGCCTGACCTTGGTTTCCTGATCGGCCCCGACGGGGGTTTTCAGGACGACTATGTGCCGCCGGAGGTGCCTGCCTTTGACGTGGAGGATGCCTTGGGCTCCGACGCGTGGCCGGAGATCGCCGTGCCGGGTGGGGCATTGGGGGTGCCGTCCGCGTGGGAGCCTACCGCGTCCTCGGGCGGTTTTTCGTCGGGCTGGGAGCGTCCCTCGCGCCCGGGCGTGGACCCCGAGTCGCTGACGCGCGGCCTCAACGATCGCCAGCGCGAGGCCGTGACGCACGCGGGCTCGCCGCTGCTGATCCTGGCGGGTGCGGGCTCCGGCAAGACGCGCGTCCTCACGCACCGCATCGCCTACCTGCTGGCCACGGGACGCGCACGGGCGGGCGAAATCCTGGCGATCACCTTCACGAACAAGGCGGCGGCCGAGATGCGCGAGCGCGCAGGCACCCTCGTGGGCGACGACGCGCGACGCATGTGGGTGTCGACATTCCACTCGGCGTGCGTGCGCCTGCTGCGAAACGAGCACGAGGCGGCCGGGCTGTCCTCGTCGTTCACGATCTACGACGCCCAGGATTCCCAGCGCCTCATCCAGATGGTCCTCAAGGCCATGGACGTGGACATCAAGCGCTTCACCCCAAAGATGGTGGCGGCGCGCATTTCGGACGCGAAGAACGAGCTGATCGGCCCGGCGCGCTACGCCCAGACGGCGGGCAAGGACCCTGTCTCGCGCATCGTCGCGGACGCCTACGTCGAGTACGACAAGCGCATGCGCGCCTCGAACGCGCTGGACTTCGACGACCTCATCATGCGCACGGTCGACCTGCTGCGCGAGAACCCGCTGATCGCCGAGCACTACCACCGCCGCTTCCGCCACATCCTCGTGGACGAGTATCAGGACACGAACCACGCGCAGTACGTCCTCGTGCGCGCCCTCGTGGGCGACGGATCTGATGGGGTGACGCCGGCCGAGCTGACGGTCGTGGGCGACTCCGACCAGTCGATTTACGCCTTCCGAGGCGCCACGATCCGCAACATCGAGGAGTTCGAGCGCGACTTCACGGGTGCGCGCACGATCCTGCTCGAGCAGAACTACCGCTCGACGCAGAACATCCTGTCGGCCGCGAACGCCGTCATCGCCCGCAACACGGGGCGCCGCGCGAAGAACCTGTGGACGGCCTCGGGCGACGGCGCGCTCATCACCCTGGACGCCGCCGACTCCGAGCACGACGAGGCCCGCTTCGTCGTCGGCGAGATCGACCGCCTCGCGGACTCCGGCGTCGAATGGGGCGACATCGCGGTCTTCTATCGCACGAACGCGCAGTCCCGCGCGCTGGAGGAACTCCTCGTGCGCCAGGGCATCCCGTACCGCGTCGTCGGCGGCACCCGCTTCTACGAGCGCCGCGAAATCAAGGACGCGCTGGCGTACCTGCAGCTCATCTCCAACCCTGACGACACGGTCGCGGCCCGCCGCGTCCTCAACGTCCCCAAGCGCGGCATCGGCACGAAGGCCGAAGAAGCCATCGCCGCGCACGCTGCCCACTACGGAATCTCCTTCGGTGCTGCCCTGCGCCACCTATGGCTGCGCGCCGGGCGCCCCGCAGGCGAGGGCGAGGGGATCGCCGTCGACGCGCTCGCACGCTCCACGTCCCCAGACGAGGCCTCGGCTGATTCTTCGGTTTCCGCTTCCACGGGTGACACGGCGGGGGAGAACCCGAGTGCGAGCGCGGCTGCGGGTGAGAGCGCGGCTGCTGCCCCGGCCTCGTCCCCTGCCGAGAGCGCGCCCGAGACGGCCCCCGAGGTCCTGGGCATCACCCCGCGCGCCGCCAAGTCGGCGGCAGCCTTCTGGGGGCTCATCGAAACCCTGCGCGCCGCGGAGGCCCGAGGCGCGTCGCAGGCCGACATCCTCGAAGAGGTCCTGGACCGCACCGGCTACCTGGCGGAGCTGCGCCGCAGCGAGGACCCGCAGGACGCCTCGCGCGTGGAAAACCTGGCGGAACTGCACTCGGTCGCGGGAGCCTTCGCGGCCGACGCTCCGGGTGGAACCCTCGCGGACTTCCTCGAGCGCGTCGCCCTCGTCGCCGACTCGGACCAGGTGCCCGCCGAGGGCGAGCGCGGCGGGCAGGTCACCCTCATGACCGTGCACACCGCGAAGGGCCTCGAATTCCCGGTCGTTTTCGTCACCGGCATGGAGGACGGCACCTTCCCGCACCAGCGCAGCCTCGGCGACGAGAGCGAACTGGAGGAGGAGCGTCGCCTGGCGTACGTGGCGATCACGCGTGCGCGCGAACGCCTCTACCTGACGCGCGCGGCCGTGCGCAGCGCCTGGGGGACCCCGCAGGAGATGCCGCCCTCGCGGTTCCTCGACGACATCCCCGCCGAGCTCCTCGACGTGCGCCGCGCTGCCACGTCGGGGGAGCGCATGCGCGCGTCCTATGGCGGCTCGTACGGGGCCGGATCGTACGGCTCGGGTTCCTACGGGCGTTCCCGCCGCTCCGAGGGGCGCGACCCGTGGGGTGACACCGACACGGGCGCCTTCGGCTCCGGACGTGGTGGCGCCTCCGCGCAGCCCGCGGGCGTACGCAAGGTGGCGCGCATGGGTGTGGCTCCCGCCGCCAAGCCCGACGAGGATAAGCCCGTGCTCTCCCTCAAGGTCGGCGACCGCATCAAGCACGCCACCCTGGGCGCCGGCACCGTCACCGGCATCGAAGGCGAGGGGCCGCGCACCGTGGCCCGCATCCGCTTTGGCCTGGGCGAGAAGCGCCTGCTCGTGCGCATGGCCCCGATGGAGAAGATCTCGTAGCGTTTCCCGGCTGGTCCTTGCTCGGCCGGGCTGCTTTGTGTGCCCTGTGGGGCCGGGCTGCTTGTTGCCCCACGGGTGTTCCGGGCGCCGGAGGGCCCGGCCTCTGTGTGTGCCGGTGGGCGGCGGCCCGCCCGCGAGCCGTCCACGCCGCGAGCTTCGCTCGGCGCGTCGCCCTGCATCCCAGCTACGGCTGTCAATCAGAAATTCCGCATGCAATTCCCCCGAGACTCTTTCGAATCATGAATTAACAACGTTGGAATTGCAACGTTTTCAGACATTGTTGAAACTTCTTCCAAACGAATTGCATGCGAAATTTGGCTGGCGGTGGTGTCGGCGCTGTCCACGGGCATTGCAGCCTGGTCCTCCTGTCCCTGCGGTGCCCTCCGCGCCGGTGAGGGCTGATGTGCTGTTATGGCTAGCCCCGTCTCTGCCTCGCATGCGGTACAAAGTTCGCCATGCGCGGCTTCTTGCTGGCGAAAACGGTAGAAAGTTCGCCATGCACGCGAAAAACGTGCCAAATTGGGCCATTTTGGGCGAGCAGGGCGAGTTTTGTACCGCGCATGCGGTGAGGAGGGGTGTGCTGGGCGAATTTTGTACCGGGAGTGGGGCTGTATGACTCGTGCAGGGCGAGTCTTGTACTGGAAGTGGCCCGGCGCGGTTCTTGGTGGGCGAGTATTGTGTCGCCTCGGCACCGTCCGAGTCTCCAGTTGCCGGCCTCCCGCTACCCACGGGCGCCGCGGCCAGGTCTATCAAGTCCCTCCGGAGCCCTCCGCACTGCTGGCGGTGGGGGTTTTGCAGCATTAGGAGCTGGCTGGCGGCGTGTCGCCGGCGTGTCGTGGTTCTAATGATGCGATTCCCCCCGTTTGGTAGAGGCGGGGCCGCGACTTGAGGCGGTGTGCTCGCCAAATTGCAGACCCATTCGGCAAAAGGCACCGAAAATCGGTCATTTCAAGGCAATGGGTCTGCATTTTGGTGGAATCGGTGCATGCAAGCGCGTTGGTTGATCGATGCGGCGCTGTAGAGTCGCGTGCACGCCGCGGTCCCGGCAGATGGGCCCCGATGGCAGTGTTAACACTTCAATGCGCAGCTACACCCACCTGGTAGTGGCTGGGCACGCCCCCCACGACCCCAGCAACCCGCCCCGGCAACGCAAAGCGCTGACAAAGGGAGAGTGCCTTCCGGTCAAGGCCGTGACAAGCCTTGATAATGGGAGGAAATGGCGCGTTTATGCCGGTCGCACGTTAGAATTATTGCGCTGACCACACCACGTTCAACGGAGGGAATAAGGTGGATCTCTACGAGTACCAGGCCCGGCAGATGTTCAAGGAGCACGGCGTGCCCGTGCTCGACTACCGCCTGGCGTCGACCCCCGAAGAGGCGCGCGAGGGTGCGCGCGAGCTGCTCGCGGACGGTGCGTCGCTGCTGGTCGTCAAGGCGCAGGTCAAGACCGGCGGCCGCGGCAAGGCCGGCGGCGTCAAGCTCGCCCACACCGCCGACGAGGCCTATGAGAAGGCCGAGGCGATCCTCGGCCTCGACATCAAGGGCCACATCGTCAAGAAGGTCATGATCGCGTCCGGCGCGGACATTGCCGCCGAATACTACTTCTCGATCCTGCTGGACCGCTCGAACCGCCGCCACCTGGCGATGTGCTCGCGCGAAGGCGGCATGGACATCGAGACCCTCGCGAAGGAACGCCCCGAGGCCCTGGCCCGCGTTCCCCTCGACCCCACCGTCGGCATCGACGCGCAGGTCGCCCGCCATATCGCCAAGGAAGCGGGCTTCGACGAGGAGACGGCCGAGGCCATCGCGCCCGTCCTCGAAACCCTGTGGACCGTCTACCGTGACGAGGACGCGACCCTGGTCGAGGTCAACCCGCTGGTCTCTAGCCCCGACGGCTCTGTGTGGGCGGTCGACGGCAAGGTGACCCTTGATGATAATGCGCGCTTCCGTCACCCCGGCCACGCCGACCTTGTGGACGTGGCGGCGCAGGATCCGCGCGAGGCCGCAGCGAAGGCGGCCGGACTCAACTACGTGCGCCTGGAGGGCCAGGTCGGCATCATCGGTAACGGCGCGGGCCTGGTCATGTCGACTCTCGACGTGGTCGCGATGGCCGGCGAGGAGTTCGGCGGCATGAAGCCCGCGAACTTCCTCGACATCGGCGGCGGTGCCTCGGCCGAGGTTATGGCCAAGGGCCTGGATATCATCCTCGGCGACGAGCAGGTTCGCTCCGTGTTCGTCAACGTCTTCGGCGGCATCACCGCGTGCGACCAGGTCGCCCGAGGCATCATCGGCGCGCTCGAGACGCTGGGCGACGCGGCCTCGAAGCCGCTCGTCGTGCGCCTCGACGGCAACAAGGTCGAGGAGGGCCGCGCGATCCTCGCGGAGGCCGCGCATCCGCTCGTCCACATGGAAGAAACGATGGACGGCGCGGCCCGGCGTGCAGCCGAGCTCGCAGCCCAGGCATCGTCGAAGTAACGACCCGAGAACCGCAGGAGAACACCATGACTATCTTCGTCAACTCTGACACCCGGGTCATCGTCCAGGGCATGACCGGCGCCGAGGGCCGCAAGCACACCCAGCGCATGCTGAGCGCCGGCACGGCTATCGTGGGCGGCACGAACCCGCGCAAGGCCGGCACGACCGTCACCTTCGACGTGCAGGGCTACGGCCCGGGTGCCGACAAGGTGACCGACGGCCAGGTTGAGGTCCCCGTCTTCGGCACGGTCGCCGAGGCCCGCGAGGCCACCGGCGCGAACGCCTCCGTCATCTTCGTGCCCCCGGCCTTCGCGAAGGGTGCCGCCCTCGAGGCCATCGAGGCGGGCATCGAGACGATCGTCCTCATCACCGAGGGCATCCCCGTCCAGGACTCCACGATCGTCGTCGAGCGCGCGCTCGCGGCGGGCGTGCGCCTGATCGGCCCGAACTGCCCCGGCATCATCTCGCCCGGGCAGGCGAACCTGGGCATCACCCCGGCGGACATCACGGGACCGGGCCGCCTCGGCCTCGTCTCCAAGTCGGGCACGCTGACCTACCAGCTCATGTACGAGCTGCGCGACTTCGGCTTCACGACGTGCCTGGGTATCGGCGGCGACCCGGTCGTGGGCACCACCCACATCGACGCGCTGGCCGCTTTCGAGGCGGACCCGGACACGGACCTCGTCATCATGATCGGTGAGATCGGCGGCGACGCCGAGGAGCGCGCGGCCGCCTGGATCCAGGAGAACATGACCAAGCCCGTCGTCGCCTACATTGCGGGCTTCACGGCCCCCGAGGGCAAGACCATGGGTCACGCGGGCGCGATCGTGTCCGGTTCGTCCGGTACGGCCGCCGCGAAGGCGGAGGCGCTCGAGGCCGTGGGCGTGCGCGTGGGTCGCACCCCCTCGCAGACGGCGCAGATCGCACGCGAGATCCTCTCGCGCTAACGTCACAGCACAAATCGGCCCGGGGTCGGCGCGCAGCGTCGCGGCCCCGGGCCGATTCTGACACTATGGGCCTGTGAGCGAGCGCATCAGAGAAGTACCCAGCCCCCGGCGAACCACGACTACGTACGTGGCGGATCGAGCGACGATCCGCGTGGCCGTCCCGCAGGGGTGGGCGCGCGGTGTGCTCGCGGGAGTTGAGGCGGCCTTTGCGGGCTGGGGTCTGATCACGGTGTTCACGATGATTGCGTACCTGACGCTGCGCTCGAACTCGTGGATGAATGACACGACGCCGCGCGACGCGCTCGGCCTGGGTGGCGACCTGTGGGCCGCCGTCATTGGCGGCACGTCGGTCGTGGGTGACGTGCAATATCGTGCGATCCCGACGCTGATGGGCGCTCTACTGATCGTGCTGGTGAGGATTTTGCTGCGCACGACGGCGGGTTATCCGCGCAGTGCTGCGCTGTTTGCCGTGCCTGGCTTCCTGCTGACCTCGTGGCTCCTGGCGGGGGCCTCGGGTATTCATTCGCATTGGTGGACGGGCGCGGTCGGCGGCGTGTTGATTCCGTTGATCGGCTCGGTCTGGTTCGTTGCCTCGGGCTATTCGCGTGACCACGAGGCGCCGTCGATGCAGCACTGGATTTCGGGTGGCCTGAAGCTGGGCGGCCTGTCGGTGGTGGTACTGGTGGCTGCGTCGTTCGTAGCCTCGGTTATCGCGCTCGTCGCGGGGTGGAGCCGTATGGCGGGTATTCAGGAGCTCCTGGGCGCTTCGTCGGCGGTGGACACGTCGTTCATTGTCGGCGGGCAGGCGCTGTTTGCGCCGACGGTCATGGCGTGGGCGGCCTCCTGGTGGTCGGGCGCGGGTTTCCTGACGGCGACGGATTCGTTGCATTCGCCGACGGTTGTGGGCCCCGGTCCGATTCCGCCGATCCCGCTCCTGGGTGCTGTTCCGGAGACGGCCCCCGGCATGTGGGTGATCCTCGCGCCGATCGCCCTGGGTGTTGGCCTTGGCGTCGTCGCGGCGCGTTCGTTCCGTCGCGAGCACCTGCTGCACCAGAGCGCTCAGGGCGTGTTGGCCTCGGTGATCACTGCGTCGGTGACGGCCCTGTGGATGTGGAGCGCGACGATGAGCCTGGGTTTCATGCGCCTGGCGGTGATGGGCCCGCGCGTGGGCTGGGTGACGCTTGCCCTCGTGCTGGAGATCGCGCTGCCCGCGCTGATCATCGCCCTGGCGACCCACCCGACGACTCGCGCCCTCCTCGGTGAGGGGGCTGGGCGCGTGCGCAACGAGGGCGAGGCCCTGCGTCGTCGCGCCGCCGAGCGAGCCTCCCGGCTGGGGGCCGGTGCCTCGACGACGGACGAGGCCTGGGCTGAGGCCTCCGATCCCGCTGAGGTGGGCGACGCGGACGCAGGCGCCGACGAGGCCGGGGCTGAGGACCTCGAAGCGGTGGCCGACGCGGGAGAAGCGGGTGAGCCCGCGGGCGAGGCGCCCGAGGAGACCGGTGAAACTACCACCGACGAGGCTGTGGACAGCGAAGCGAGCCAGGCCGAAGGTGACGCGGAAGACCCCGAGACGAAGGCGACGAGGCGCGAGGGCCTGAACTAGACTGGTGGTTGCCGCGACTGGCGAGGGTGGATTACCACCGGGGAGCGGCCGCACTTCCCGCGAGGCGTCGCCCGCCTGGGCGCCTGGGTTTGGTCTCAACCTGGAGGAACTATGTCCGTCTCCCTGGACAACCTGGAACCCATTGACGTGCGCCCCATTAAGCGGGCCCTGATCTCCGTGTATGACAAGACGGGCCTGGAGGATCTCGCCCGCGCGCTTGGCGAGGCCGGCGTGGAGATCGTCTCCACCGGCTCCACGGCCGCCCGCATTGCGGACGCTGGCGTGGCCGTCACCCCGGTCGATGACGTGACCGGTTTTCCCGAGGTGCTCGAGGGGCGCGTGAAGACACTGCACCCCTTCATTCACTCGGGCATTCTGGCTGACCAGCGTAAGGCCGCGCACCGCGAGCAGATTGCGCAGCTGGGTATCAAGGCATTCGACCTGGTCGTGTGCAACCTGTACCCGTTCCAGGACACGGTCGCCTCGGGCGCGTCTTTCGACGAGTGTGTCGAGCAGATCGACATCGGCGGCCCGTCCATGGTGCGGGCCGCTGCGAAGAACCATCCGTCGGTCGCCGTCGTGACCTCGCCCGAGCGCTACGCGGACGTGGTCGAGGCCGTGGCGGGGGAGGGCTTCACCCTCGAGCAGCGCCGCGTGCTGGCTGCCGAGGCGTTCGCTCATACGGCGACCTACGACCTGGCGATCGCCGGCTGGCTGGCTGACGAGCTGGATCTTGAGGACGTGCGCGAGACCCTCGACGAGGCCGCCGAGACCCACCTGGACGCCTCCGACGCGGCGTTCCTGGAGTCGCTGGGCTACCAGGCCGAGGAAGACTACGTGGTGGAGGTGCCCGAGGAGGAGGGGCAGGCCTCGGGGATGCCCGTGTTCGTCGCCGATGCCTTCGAGCGCGTGGAGTCGCTGCGCTACGGCGAGAATCCGCACCAGGGCGCGGCCGTGTACCGGGAGATCGACGAGTCCTTCGAGGACGAGGAGATCGACGACGAGGCCTTGGCTCCGGGCATCGCGAACGCGCGCCAGCTGCACGGCAAGGCCATGAGCTACAACAACTACACGGATGGTGACGCCGCCCTGCGCGCCGCCTACGATCACGAGCGTCCCTGCGTCGCGATCATCAAGCACGCGAACCCCTGCGGTATCGCCGTGGCGGACGATGTGGCCGAGGCGCACCGCCTCGCGCACGCGTGTGACCCCGTGTCGGCGTTCGGCGGCGTCATCGCCGTGAATCGCCCGGTGAGCGTGGAGCTGGCTCGCCAGATCGTCCCGATCTTCACGGAGGTCGTGCTGGCCCCCGATTACGAGGAGGGCGCGCTCGAGGTGCTGAGCGCGAAGAAGAACCTGCGCGTCCTGCAGGTCGAGCCCCCGGCTCGCGGCTCGTACGAGTTCAAGCAGATCAGCGGCGGCCTGCTGGTCCAGGAGCGCGACGATATCGATGCCCCCGGCGATTCCCCGGAGAACTGGACGCTCGCGGCCGGCGCTCCCGCCGACGAGGCGACGCTGGCGGACCTGGAGTTCGCGTGGCGCACGGTGCGCGCGGTTCGTTCCAACGCGATCCTGCTGGTCAAGGACGGTGCTTCGGTGGGCGTGGGCATGGGCCAGGTGAATCGCGTGGACTCGTGCAAGCTGGCGGTCGAGCGTGCGAACACGCTGGGCTCGCGCTCGACGGGTGACGCGGCGGCGTCCAACGTCGATAGTGCGGGTGGGGCTCGCGCGTCCGAGGTGGTGGCGCAGGCTCCCGAGCAGCGTTCCATCGGTGCGGTGGCCGCGTCGGATGCGTTCTTCCCCTTCGCGGACGGACTGCAGGTGCTCATCGACGCGGGTGTGAAGGCGGTCGTCCAGCCCGGTGGTTCCGTGCGTGACCAGGAGTCGATTGACGCGGCGAACGCTGCGGGCATCACGATGTACCTGACGGGCACGCGCCACTTCGCGCACTGATTATTCCCGTTCATGGGCTCCAGGGGGCGAGCGCCGGTATGGCGCTCGCCCCCTGAGATTTGCCTCCGTGTGCTTGACAGGGGAGCGGCGGGCAGCATATCGTTCAATTGTTGAACGAAAGGCTGTTAGCCCTGTTGAAAGGTGCCTTATGACCACGCTGACTACTTCCCCTGTCGCCGCGCGCGAGAACCGCGTTCTCGCCGACCGCCTCGGTGGCACGATCGCCCGCGAGATCGCCCTGGTGGCAGTCGGCACGATCGCCATGATCGTCCTCGCCCGCATCTCGATCCCGCTGCCCTTCACGCCCGTGCCCGTCTCGCTCGGCACGCTCGGAGCCCTCTCGGTCGGCACGACCCTGGGTGCCCGCCGAGGCCTCGCCTCCGTCGCGACATATGCCCTCCTCGGCGTCGCCGGCGCCCCGGTTTTCACCGGCACGAACGTCGGCTGGGCCTTCGCCTCCTTCGGCTACATTCTCGGCTACCTCCTCGTCGCCGCGATCGCCGGCCTGGCAGCCCAGCGCGGCGCTGACCGTCGCATCCTCACCATGGCGCCGACCGCCGTCGTGTCCCTCTTCTCCGTGTACATCGCGGGCCTGGCGTGGATGATCCCCTTCGCCCACATGACCCTCGAGCAGGGCCTGATGAAGGGCTTCGTTCCCTTCATCATCGGCGACCTGCTCAAGGCCGCCGTGGCCACCGGCGCCTTCCCGGTGCTGCGCTCCATCTTCCGCTGAGCCGCGCGCTTCAGCGTCACGCGAGTCGGCCTCGTCCCCACCCGGGGGCGGGGCCGTCGCCGTATCCGCCGTGTGCAGTGGTGACATGCGTAATGGAGCGCGACGGGGCGCGGCGCGCGCGGGTACCATTGGCAGGGTGAACGCTTCTGACATGCATCCCGTCCTCGTCGTCGACTTCGGCGCGCAGTATGCCCAGCTGATCGCGCGCCGCGTGCGTGAGGCTCACGTCTACTCCGAGATCGTCCCCCACACCATGAGCGTGGCGGACATGCTCGCCAAGGAGCCCGCCGCCATCATCCTGTCCGGCGGCCCGTCCTCCGTGTACGAGGAGGGTGCCCCCTCCGTCGATCCCGCGATCTTCGAGGCCGGCGTGCCCGTCCTGGGCATCTGCTACGGCTTCCAGACCATGGCCCACGCCCTCGGCGGCACCGTGGGTCGCACCGGCACCCGCGAGTACGGGCACACCGAGGCCACCGTGGCCGGTGACTCCTGCCTGTTCGCGGGCACCCCCGACGATCAGATCGTGTGGATGAGCCACGGCGACGCCGTTCAGGGCGCGCCCGAGGGCTTCACCGTCACGGCCTCCACCTCCGAGACCCCCGTCGCGGCGTTTGAGTCGCGTGAGCGTCGCCTCTACGGCCTGCAGTGGCACCCCGAGGTGGGCCACTCCCAGTTCGGCCAGGATGCCCTGAAGAACTTCCTCTACGAGGGCGCTGGCCTGGAGCCCACGTGGACCGCGGGTTCCATCGTGGACGAGCAGGTCGCCAAGATCCGCGAGCAGGTCGGCGACGCGCAGGTCATCTGTGCGCTGTCCGGCGGCGTGGACTCCTCCGTGGCCGCCGCCCTCGTGCACAAGGCCGTCGGCGACCAGCTGACCTGCTTCTTCATCGATCACGGCCTGCTGCGCGCGGGCGAGCGTGAGCAGGTGGAGAACGACTACGCGCGCGGCATGGGTATTCGCGTCATCACGTGCGACGAGTCCGAGCGCTTCCTGTCCGCCCTGGCCGGCGTCACCGAGCCCGAGGCGAAGCGTAAGATCATCGGCCGCGAGTTCATCCGTTCCTTCGAGGCCGCCCAGAAGCAGGTCATCGAAGAGATCGGCGCCGCCGGCGGCGAGGTCAAGTTCCTCGTCCAGGGCACCCTGTACCCCGACGTCGTCGAGTCCGGCGGCGGCGAGGGCGCGGCTAACATCAAGAGCCACCACAACGTGGGCGGCCTGCCCGAGGACATGACCTTCGAGCTGGTCGAGCCCCTGCGTACCCTCTTCAAGGACGAGGTGCGCGCGGTCGGCCGCGAGCTGGGCCTGCCCGACTACCTGGTGAACCGCCAGCCCTTCCCGGGCCCCGGCCTCGGCATCCGCATCATCGGAGAGGTCACGCGCGAGCGCCTGGACATCCTGCGCGCCGCGGACCTGATCGCCCGCGAGGAGCTCACCGCCGCCGGCCTGGACCAGGAGATCTGGCAGTGCCCGGTCGTCCTGCTCGCCGACGTGCGTTCCGTGGGCGTCCAGGGTGATGGCCGCACCTACGGCCACCCGATCGTGCTGCGCCCCGTGTCCTCCGAGGATGCGATGACGGCCGACTGGATGCGCCTGCCCTACGACGTCCTGGCCCGCATCTCCACGCGTATCACCAACTCGGTTCCCGAGGTCAACCGCGTCGTCCTCGACGTGACCTCCAAGCCCCCGGCCACCATCGAGTGGGAGTGACGGCGCAATGACCGGACAATCGCAGCCGGAAAATAAGCTGAAAGCAACGACGGGGCAAACTATCCTTGGATTTGTTTATCTGCTATTTTTTCTAGCTGCGATTGTTGGTCTCATTTACTTTTCTCTCGTGAAGCTTGGGCCGGCTTTTAGTG
Source organism: uncultured Actinomyces sp. (assembly GCA_963531605.1). Taxonomy (GTDB): domain Bacteria; phylum Actinomycetota; class Actinomycetes; order Actinomycetales; family Actinomycetaceae; genus Pauljensenia. The sequence goes on along the minus strand of CAUSHZ010000019.1, from coordinate 10,694 downwards.
TATTCTTTAGTTCGCTGTCGAGTCTTGATTCGGCTATCATTGTTGCATTAATAACTGGTGCTGTGTCTGCGGTGTCTTTTCTTGGGAACACAATAGTGAACTCGATTATGAAAAAGAATGAGTATATTCGTGTGCATCGTGAAGAGCCGTATATGAGACTTATTTCTTTGGTCTATGATTTTCAGGCAGCCGCTTCAAAAGGGAAGACTATGGCAGATGATGAGCTCGCAGAAATTCTCACGCAATTTAACAAGGAGCTAACGCTCTGGGGTTCGTCGAAAGCTATTCAGGCTTGGGGGAATTGGCGAACAGCTTCGTCAAACTCCTCAGGTGATCCGCTCCAGAATCTATTCGGGATGGAAAAGGTTATGGTTCAGTTGCGGAGAGATATGGGAATGAAGCGGGGGCTTCGTAAAGGTGATCTCTTGCGGCTAATGGTCAATGATATTGATTCAGTTCTCAACTGATTCATAGTTGCTGCGCGTGCTGTCAATAATCTATTTTCCTTAGCTAGCTATTTTCTATGAATCGGGCGCGGCCTGACTCGCCGTCATCCCAGTCTCTCGGGAGCTGTGCGACGCCGTTTGAGTCCATCGTGGGGCGATAGGCATAGCGCTCGAGTCCGTCAAACGTGGGGGTCTCGGGGCGCATGTCGAAGGGGAGGCCTCCCACTTCGATCGACTTCGCGAGGAAGATGTTGATCGCGTCGGAGAGGCTGATGCCCCAGCGTGCATAGACGGCTGCGGCATCAGCTTTGATCTGTGTGGTCGTGCGAGTCTTCACCTCGGCGGTGCGGGTCATCGTCGGCATTGTCGTTCCTTTCACCCCCTGCATTATAGTCCCTGACTGGTGCTGAGATGGGGCCATTGTGGGGCGGTATCGACTAGTAGTAGGAAGTTTCCCCTTGATCTGAGGCCAGATTCTGGCCATAATTATGGCTAAGGTTGAAAGGAGTGGTATGTCGACACTGACTATGGGTCTCGCTGAGGCGAAGAACAACTTTTCGCGAGTGACAGCAGAGGTGAATAGGACGGGGAAGCCTGTCACGATCCTCAAGAACAACAGGCCGTGGGTGGTCATTCAACCGGCACAGCAGTCTGAAAGTGCTGTCGATGTCGCTGTTGACTTCATGGATGCCTACGCGGACGTGTTTGAAGAGCTTGCGAAGTGAACGCTTTCGCGTTTTCTCGGGACGATGTGTGTGCCATCCATTCGGCTGCGATTGCTCGCTTCGGCGGCTTGGATGGTGTGCGAGACGAGGGAATGCTGGCCTCGGCTCTCGCCCAGCCATTCCAGACTTTTGGGGGCGAGGAACTCTACCCGAGCGCGGTCGAGAAAGCCTGCAGGTATGCTGTCGGGATCATTTTGGGGCACCCCTTCCTGGATGGAAACAAGCGAACTGGTGCTGCCCTGTTAGGTGCGTATCTCAGAATGTGTGGCGTTGGTTTTATGCCTGACCATGCGGAGTTCCTTTCAGCCATGTTGGGGGTAGCTGATGGGTCTATGAGTTACGAGGAGCTCGTGGAGTGGGTGAGGATCAACGTGGGGTAACCGCCTCCGGGTTTTGTGCTAGTGATTCAGTTGTCGAGCATTCGATGGAGTAGGGTTCGTCGTAGCGAACCGGTCCCGTCGATCAAGGAGGATGACACGTGGATCTGCTGGAATACATGCGCTCGCAAAATGACATGACGCAGGATGAATGGGAGCACTCCTTCGAGGAAGAGGCGCGGGAGCTTCTCGTCCTGGTCGCTGGAAGTAGCGGAGCTGGAAAGCGGAACGGCTTCTGGGAGTCCGCGCACTCCTATCTGGCATACGTGGACTGCGAGACCGGTGCCCTGTGCCCGGATGGGGGCAGGCTGGTCTACCCCGTGAGCGATGAGGAATATGCCGCTGGTGGCATCGTGGGTCGCTTCCGTGACGAGGAGATCTACCGCGTGACGGCGCGCAAGAAGATCCCGCACGAGGTTCCCGAGGGCGTTGCTGCCTCCGCACAGAATCGCCTACTGATCGTGGACGTCCTTGAGGAGAATTCACCGTGCCCCGCACTTGACGAGGTCCTGGCTGAGTATCGCAGGCCGGTAGTCCTCGAGGACGAGGAGTTGGGCGAGCTTACTCTCGACAAGGACTACGACACGTTCGAGGGAGTCGTCCCGTGGAGAGGTGAAGACATCGATATCTCGTTGGAGGTTGATTCGTCGAGCGAAGACACCTGGACCGCAGCTGTGGCCGCTATAAAGCAGATGGTGGCCGATCAGGATGCGTGGGACCGGGATATGCGAACGTTCGCCGCGCGCGAGCTCACCGAACTCGCGCGCGAATGGCGCGAATCTGCCGACGAGGAGGTTCCGGAGATTACGGAAGAGAGCTTCGCGCAGCGATTAGATCTCACCAGTATCGCCATGGATCCCGATGGCTCATTCTCCGCCTACTTCGATGACGACGACATGTTCTTCGGCCACTGCGTCGTGGTGTACGGAACCCTAGTTGATGGGGTGGCCTCGGCGGTGATGGCGGGTTAGGCGTCCTAAGCGTTGGTCGGAGCGGCGCTGTCCAGTCGGCGTAGGAGCAGGTAGAGCCCGATCGAGGAGACCAGGTCGGCGATGGGAATGGCGTGCCCTCGCTTGAACTTCTTGGCCGTTTCGTGGGAGATCAGTTGCTCGTTGCGCGCGCGGGCGATCGCCGCGAACCCGTGGGACGAAGTGACGATCATGATGATGTAGCTCCCCAGGAGTACAGGGAGGAGGATGAATACCTGAGGGGCGGGGCCGCCTGGGGCAAGCACATACGGTCCGAGGTAAAGGATTATCAAGGACGTGGTCAGGAAGAAGGGGAGGAAACTGAGTTTGATGAGGAGGCCCCAGAAAGCCAGTTCGCGGGGCGTGCGCGTGTTGCGAGAGAAGTGCGTGCAAACGACAGTCGCAGTGGCGAACGCAATCATCACGAGCGGCCAGACGTCGATTCGGAGCATCGGGAAGGGAGAGGGGAACGCCATGGTAAAAGGCCCGCCCGCATAGGCCGTCACGACAAAACAGAATGAGGCCGCGAGGGATGCAACTGTGGGCCAGGGGATTCGTGGGGCTCTGGGGGCCCTCGTAGTGACGGTGTTGTCGAGGAAGGGAACTGGTTGAGCAACGTTGAGTGTGCGTGAGGGCTGGTTGGTGATCTGCGCGTTGGTCGTAACGGCACCATCGAGTTGGCGTAGGAGCAGGTAGAGCCTGATCGAGGAGATCAGATCGACGATGGGAATGGCGTGCCCCCGCATGTATTTCTTCGCCGTTTCAGGGGAGATGAGATGCTCGTTACGCGCGCGGATAGTCGCCGCGAACCCGTAGCACGAGGAGACGAGCATGAGGGCGAATGACAGGACGGCGTAGGGGATGATGAGGGCTAATACGAGCACTAGTCCCTCAGGCCTGAAGGAGAACAGCAGTGGCGTCATGACAGCAACAACAACAAAGAGATTCACCAGGAATATTGGCAGGAAGCACACCTTGAGGGTGAGACCCCAAAAAGCGAGGTGACGCGTGCGCTCTGCGCGCACAAGCCCGAATGCGCTGGCTGCATTCGCGCCGCCGAGGGCGACCAGTAGAAAGAACCACGCCAGCGGTGGAATCAGGCTGAAGGGGTTGCGGCCGAACAGGGTGCCCATGGGTTCGCCGGTGTAGACCACGACGATGAACGCGATGGGTAGAACGACCCTGAGTATTTTGGACACGTGGAGACTCCCTCGTCGATCGTCGTTGATTGGAATCGAATATAGCAGTCCTCCTCCTGTGAAGATCTTGGTTTCCGTTGGTGGGTGAATGCTCCTAGCGTCTCGTCTGCGCGTGAGCGCGGCGACAGCGGCCGTTGGCTGGGTTAAGCCGATTGTGTAACGACGACGAAGAAAAGCTCGAAAACCTCAATGATGCCGATGTGCTGCCCGCCGCTCATCCCTTCGCGGGCAGAGGGCCAGGCTGATCGCTCCTGCCGTGCCGAGTGTCGCGCCGAAGGCTGCGTTCGCGGACACGTCTATGGCGGGGATTCTATGACCATGCCGCAGAGGTAGGGGATTAGCCAGATCGTCCACACGGTCACGCTGAAGCGGTGGGAGCTAGCCATGGCCTCGTGGTTCTTGCGCGCGAGCTGACCGAATTCGCCTGCGAGTGGCGCGAATCCGCTGACGATGACATGTTCGTTGGGAATTGCGTTACCGCGTATGGAACCCTGGTGGATGGGGTGAGAGTGGTAAATATGGCGGGTTAGGCGTCCTGAGCGCTGGTTGGAGCGTTGCTATCGAGTCGACGCAGGAGCACGTACAGCCAGATAGCTGCGACAAGGTCTGCGATGGGAACAGCGTGCATCTTCCTGAGTCTTTTCGCTGTTGCTGATGGGATTGTCTGTTCGGCCAGTAGGCGTTTTGTTGCAGCAAACCCATGGAAGGATGACACGATCATCAAGCAGTAGACTCCCGCGTCCAGAGGAAGAATAAGGAAAACCATCAGAAGGCCGCTGACGTTGCCGTTGGAGCTATCTAGCGGAACGATGATCGTGAGAATCAGCATGATGAGGAAGATGGGGAGGAGCGCAAGCTTGATGACGAGGCCCCAAAATGCGAGTACGCGTGGAGCAACCTTGTCTTGAGAGTGGAGTACAGTCAGGGCGCTGAAATAAGTGGCGATGAGCAGTGCGCCGATCCACGCCCATGGTGAGAGCAGCGGTTGGATGGGGAAGTTTAGGTCGAAGCGCCATCCTGCGTAGACCATGGCGATGAAGAAGAGGGGTGCGGCGATGCGTGCAACTCTGTCCATGAGCAGCTTTCTTCATAGGGCTTCATTGGCTCGCGACGACTATAGCATCGCTCTCCTGTAACGAGGCCTACCCCGTCAAGCAGGGTAGGCCTCGTCAGCGTGTCATGAGCTGCTGGTGGCAGTGATGTGATCCCTGGGTCTGCTGTTGACGTCGGGATCTACGGGTCTATACTGAACACTGTTCATTATAGATTGTCGCAGGTAGCAAGACAGCAGGATTTCGTGCCCAAACAAGTGATCGACCCGGAGAAGCTGGTCGCCCAGGCCTACGCCATCGCCTCGCGCGACGGCATCTCCGCGCTCTCTGTGCGCAAGGTCGCCGCCGCGTGTGGGATCGCCGTCGGCTCGGTCTACGGCTACTTCCCGACCAAGGCGGACCTGACGGCCGCCGTGCTCACCCGCTTCTTTGAGGAGAACCTCTCCGACGAGCTGTGCGCCGTGCGCCCCGGCGAGCGCTTCACCTCCTACGTGCGGCGATTCCGCGAGGCCCTGTGCGCCGCGCGCGCCGACATGAGCGTCGACTGGTTCGCGCAGATGCGCCGCCTACCCAGCGCCGAACAGGAGGCCCTCGAGGCCGTACGCGCCCCCATGCTCGCCCACACCGAGCGCGGGCTCGCGCGCGTTCTCGACGGGGACGAGGCCGTGGATCGCGCGCGGATCGTCGGCCCACTGAGCGCCGAGAGGCTGTGTCGATACGTGCTGCGAGCCGTCTTCGCCTCACTCATGGAGGGCGACGAATGCGAGACGCTGTTTGCCCTCCTCGACGCCGCCCTCTACGACGACAACGCAGACGAAAAGGACATGGCGAAATGAGTCGATTCCGCATGAAGAAGCAGCCCCTGATCGCCGTCGCCGGCGTCGTCTGGCTGCTCGCAGGCCTGAACGTCGCGATCCTCGGCGTGCGCGCGGCCATCGACATGCGAGGAGTCGCCGCGATTATTGTCCTTGCGCTCGCCGGCGGCGCCATCGCCATCTTCTGCGCGTTTCACCCGATGTTTTCCAGGCTCGTCAAGAAGAATGCCCAGCGCATCGCCGACCTTGAGGGGGATCGTCACCACGTCGTGCGCTTCTTTGATCGCAAGAGCTACATGATGATGGCGTTCATGATGTCCCTCGGCATTGGCATGCGCGCCGCGGGCGTCTTCCCGGACTGGTTCATCGCCTTCTTCTACACGGGCCTTGGTCTTGCCTTGACCCTCGCGGGCGCCAGCTATATCGCGCGCGGCGTGCGCGGTCGCGCCTGGGCGTTCCACGGGACCGACTGAGCGCTCCCTGAACCCTGCCCCGGCCTCGTCACGATCGACGAGGCCAGGGTTCGTCATGTGAGTCGCTCCTATGATCGCCGATCGATGACCGCCAGTGGCGGTATAAATCTGGCGGTGAAACCGGGAGAGGGTGGTGTGGCCGCGTGATTACTGGTAGATGTGTCGGCGGTGGCCAACCGAAAATACCTCGATGACGAGGCGGTCGTCTTCGATGACGCACAGGGCGCGGTAGCTGCCGATGCGGTAGCGCCACTCACCTGATCGGTTGGCGGTGAGGCCCTTGCCGTGGATTCGTGAATCGGCGCATCCCTGAAGGTTCTTGTCGATCCAGGAAACAATCAGACGAGCCTCGAATCGGTCCATTTTCCTCAGTTGTGTGAGGGCCGTGTCGCTGTACTCGACGGAGTAGGACATTTAGAGGCCCAGCTCTGCGAGTACCTGTTCGTGGCTGTGGCGAACGCCGTTGTCTGCGGCGAGAGCTTCGCGCAGAGTGGCGAGGTCCTGCTGGTCCTCGATCTTCTCGAAGACGGCGTCTCGAACGAAGTCGGAGATTGTTTTTCCCTCAAATTCGGCGTACTTGCGCACAATCTCGGCGTCTGTCTCGTCGAGCCGCATCGTCATGGTGGGCATGGTGACCTCCTCGGTCTGAATACAACGTATTCTATTGCTTCCTGGAGCCAATGTGCAATGGTTGCATCTTCTGTCTGGGAAGAGGTGGGGCTGATTATGGGGCCACTGCTTGATTACCGCCAGTGGCGGTATAATTGTGGCGGTAATAGGAAGTGGTTATGGTCTACGAGCCGTCTTTTGAACGCACTGACGTTATCGATGCGCTCAGCATGGAGATCGCTGAGCTCGTCGGTATGCTGTCGCCTCAAGCACCCCTGTCGACCAGTCCGACGTTGCGTCGGGAGCTGCGAATCCGCACGATTTACTCCTCGCTTGTCATCGAGGGCAACAGACTCGATGAGCGCGCGGTGAGTGCGATTATCGACGGTAAGCGGGTTCTCGGAGATCGGCGCGACATCCTCGAAGTCGAAAACGCGCGCATCGCCTACGATCTCATTCCTGAGTTGGATCCTCATTCAGTGGAAGATTTGCTGCGCGTTCACCGCGTGATGATGGGTGGCCTCGTCCCCGATGCCGGGCGCTTCCGCTCCGGTAACGTGGGCGTGTTCAACGGGGACACCCTCATCCATGCCGGGACTCCAGCCGCGTATGTCCCCGAGGTCATGGGAGGCCTCTTCGATTGGCTGAGAGTGACGCGCATGCACCCTCTCCTCGTCTCGTGCATTTTCCACTTCGAGTTCGAGTTCTGCCACCCCTTTTCAGATGGGAATGGCCGGATGGGACGGCTCTGGCACACGCTACTGTTGTCGCGGTGGCGTCCGGTGCTGGCCTGGGTGCCCATCGAGTCCGCGATCAGGAGGCGGCAGGCGGACTATTACGAGGCCTTGGCTCGCTCCGGCGCGGCCGGGTCGTGTGAGGATTTCGTGGAGTTCATGCTCGAAGCAATCAGGGAAGCCATACTTCCGTACGCGCGGCCAGAGAGTGCGGCGGACGCGGAGCGCGCCCGCGTGCTCGCTTTCTTCCGTGACAACACGCGGTCAACCGTCGCCCAGCTTGCGCAGTACCTCGGCTGCTCAAAGCGAAGCGCTGAGCGCATCGTCGCGCAGCTCAAGGAAGAAGGCGTCCTCGAGCGTCAGGGGAGTCCTCGTTCGGGTTCGTGGACTGTCCGCGTCGACCATAATTCGGCTCATTCCTAGGAAAATGAGGAGTCCGACGATGAGGTACGCCAAGACGGTGCTGTTAAAGGCTGGGGTGGAAATCCTGGTGAGGAACGCCGTCGCCTCGGACGCCCGAGCGCTGCGCGAGACCACGCAACGCACGCATGCGCAGACCGACTACCTGCTGTCCTACCCAGACGAGCAGAGTACCGACGATGAACAAGAGGCCCGCTCCCTGGAAGAAACGGAACGCAGCAGCAATGAGGTTGAACTCGTCGCCGTGATCGGCGGGCGCATCGTTGGAAGCGCGAGAGTCTCAGCAGTGCGCAGTCGGCGCAAGGTCGCCCACCGGGCGCGTTTTGGGATCAGCATCCTCAAGGAGTACTGGGGGATGGGGATCGGCCGGGCGCTGATGGATGCGAGCGCCGACTGCGCGCGCGGGGCGGGCTACACCCAGCTTGAGCTCGAAGTGGTGGCGGACAACGAACGGGCGGTGTCCCTTTACCGCCGCGCAGGGTTCGAGGAATACGGGCGTAATCCCAGGGGGTACCGGTCCGCGTCTGCGGGCTACCAAGAACTCGTGTATATGAGGCTGGAACTGTAGCTCCGCAGGGTAGCTGGCATGTGTCTGCCTTGAGGAGCCTAGCATCGGTGTGTGGGTGCACTGTGTTGTGAGTGCCGTACCCTTGACATGTGAAGGTTCTCGTCGTTCCCATGGTTGCCCGCTCGCGGATGGGTGGACCGTGGTCGCGCGCGAAGCGCGTCGCCCGCGCCTTCCGGGATCGTGGCCACGAGGTTACTCTCGCGTGGGGAGCCGACGGCAACTGCATCGATCCGGGCGGTCCAACGCTCGAGATTCCAGTGCCCTCGCCCCTCGGACTTCCCGAGGCCATCGCGCGCCACACCTTCCCCCTCGCCTCGCGCCTGGGCCTCATGGGTCGCAAGCCCGTGCGCAGCTTCGAGGAGGTCCTCTGGCTGACCGGTACCCTCGACGAGTGTTACGCGCGCGCCGCCGTCGAGGTCCTCCGCACCCACATGCGAGCCGCGCGCCCCGACGTCGTCTACTCGGAATTCAACCTCGCCGCCATCATCGCCGCCCGTGCCGAGGGCATCCCGTGCGTGGGCAGCGGCTCGCAGCCGACGACCGCCTCCTACGCTTCCAACCCGCGCAAATCCGCGGGAATTCGACGCCTGCTGCGCGAGATGGGAATGCCCGCCCCGGCCTCGTCCCTGACGATCCTTGAGGGGATGGCGCGCCGCTTCATCCCAAGTGGCCCGACCCTGGAACCGCGCGCGGGGGAGCGGGCCGTCTACTGCGGGTTCCTGGACGAGCCGCCCGCACTGACGCCGACGCGTCGCGATTGCGCGCTCGTCTACCTCGGCGCGGGCAGCGTGCCCGCTGGCGTCGCCGTGCGCGCCGGACGAAAGATCGCCGATGCCCTCGGATGCGACGTGTATGTCGCGGGCGTGTCCGAGGCCACCCAGCTCTCAGGGGACCACGAGGTGACCTGCGCGCCCCGCTGTGACTTCGCTGAGCTCCTGCCGCACGCCCGCGTCTTTGTGCACCATGGCGGGCAAAACTCGTTGATGGACGCCCTGTCCTATGAAGTCCCGCAGGTCATCGTCCCGGGTCGCGTCTTTGAGCGTCAATTCAACGCCGAGGCCGTGGAAAACGCGCGCTGCGGCCTGACCGTACGCGTTTCCCAGCCGACGCTTATCGCACGCGGCGCCCGGACCCTCGTCGATGAGCCCGCCCTGACCTCGGGGATCCGAGGGGTGCGCGCGGAGCTTTGCGCGCTCGGCGGCGGCGCGCGCATCGTGCGCGAGGTCGAGGAACTGGTCGGCTAGCCTCAGTTCCAGCCGCGCAGGATCGCCTCCAGGCCTCGTTCGAACTGAGCGGTGAAGTCGTAGCGGCCGTCCAGGAGGTCCTCGATGAGCGGGCGCAGCGCCTGCGCGTCCTCGGGATCGAGCGCGGCGCTCGCGGCCGACAGGTCGGCGGGCTGCTCGGGGGAGCCGCCCACGGGCGGAACGACCTCGGCGGCGACGAAGGCCGTCGTGTAGATCGACACCGCATTGACCAGCCCCAGCATGTCCGCATTCGGCGTGAAACCGCGCCGGGCCAGCGTCACGAACACGCGCGCCAGGAGCGACAGCTGCTCGGGCGTCGACATCGGGTGCGTGAGCAGCAGCATGACCGCGCCCGGGTGTGAGCGCAACGTCTGGGCCAGACAGTGAGCGTAGGCGCGCATGTAGATCAACAGGGGCGAGGCTGGGGCGGCCTCGGTCGGCTCGCTCACCGCGGGCGCGGGTGTCGATTCGGGGTCGAACGCCCCGGTATCTACTCGGTCGAGGAAGGACTCGAACGTGAGGCGCCAGACCTGCTCGGCAATACCCTCCAGGAGCGCCGCCTTATCTGGGAAATGACGATAAAAAGCGGCCTGGGAGACGCCGAGGCGCTTTCCCAAGGACCGCAGAGACAAAGCGGAGAGCCCCTCCTCGTCAACCAAGTCGAGCGCGGTCGACAAGATGATCTCTCGCGATAGCGCGCGCTGCTTCGATTGAGGCATGGACTCTCCGCTTCGGTGGTCGTTACTCCCTGTGATAACGGAACTGTATCAGTGCCAGCCCAGCGATCACGGCGAAGAAACCCCACAGGACGCCGATAGGCGCCCAGACGTCTGACAGGCTTGCCCTGTCGAGGCTCACCTCGTGAATCGCGGTGATCGCCCAGTATGCGGGGGATAGGCGTGCGGCGTGCTGCGCCCAATCGGGGAACGAGGAGACCGTGGAGAAAGAGCCGCCGATGCCGGCCGCCAGCATGCCGATGATGTTCGACAGCGACAGGGCTGCGTCGCGACTGCGTGACCACAGCGCGAGCGCGACGCCGAGCGCCGACAGAACCGCCGAGAAAC
>CAUSHZ010000018.1:0-33855 GCA_963531605.1 uncultured Actinomyces sp. | reverse complement strand
CGACCTTCAGTGCCGGCGAAGTGGGGCACGCGCCCGTCTTCCCCGGCGGCGAATCCTGCCGTTGCGGATCGCGTGGCTGCCTGGAGGTCTACGCCTCGGCGAAGGGCATCGCGAGGCGCTACGAGCAGGCGACCGGCGAGGACATCGGTGCGAAGGCGATCGAGGCGGGCATCGGTACGGATCCCGTGGCGACCGAAGTGTGGGAGACGGCTGTGCGTGCCCTCGCCCTGTCGCTGACCCACATGACGCTTACCGTCGACGTTGAGCGCATCATCATCGGCGGCGGCCTGTCGCATGCGGGGGAGAACCTGCTGGCGCCGCTGCGAGCGGAATTCGCCTCGATGCTGACATTCCGCGACGCCCCCGAGATCGTTCGCGCCTCCCTCGGGGGAGCGGGCGGACGCTGGGGTGCCGCGATCCTGGCCGCTCGCGTGGGCGGCTCGACGTGCTACGAGAGGTGGCAGCCGTGACGACTGTAGAGATTTGCGTGGAAGATGCCGTGGGCGTGCGCCGTGCGCGCGACGGGGGAGCGGATCGCATCGAGATCTGCACCGACCTGTCGTGCGGTGGCCTGACCCCCGCGTTCGACGAGGTGGCAGCCGCCCTCGAGGTGGCACCCGCCGGGGGCGTTCAGGTGCTCGTGCGCCCGCGCCCGGGGGACTTCGTCCATACGCGCGAGGAGGTCGACCGCATCGCCTCTGATATCGTGACGCTCTCGTCGATCGGTCGGGGAGCGCCGGTGCGCCTCGGCTTCGTGGTCGGCGTCGTTACCCGCGACGGACAGATCGACGTGAACGCGGCCGCGCGCCTGCGGGATGCCGCCGAGGACGCGCCGCTGACCTTTCACCGTGGCTTCGACCAGGTTGTGGACCAGGATCGGGGCCTCGATGTCCTCATGGAACTCGGGTACGACCGCGTACTGACGACGGGTGGGGATCCTGCTGTCGCTCAGCCGGATGCCCTCGCCCGCCTCGTCAAGCGCGGGGGAGACGACATCATCATCTTGGTGTCGGGCGGCCTGCGCGCTCATAACGTCGCCGAGGTCGTGGCGGCCTCGGGCGCACGAGAGGTCCACATGCGCGCCCCCGGGACGTCGGGAACCGATCAGGCGGAGGTTGAGCGAATCGTCGCTGCCCTGCGCGGATAACGTGGCTCACACATTTTCGACAAATCTTCGTCGATTCGTCTGACAAATCGACGTCGGCAGTGTAAGGTTAAACACATGAGAATTGGAATTTTCAACGACGAAGATCAGATCGCATCCCTCGCAGCGGACCGCATCCTCGAGGTGTACCGCGCTAAGCCGAACTTCGTGCTCGGCCTGGCCACCGGCTCCTCGCCGCTCAAGCTCTACGCAGAGCTCGTGCGCCGCTACGAGGCAGGTCAGATCTCCTTTGCCCAGGTTCGTTCCTACAACCTCGACGAGTACGTGGGCCTGCCCCGCGACCACTACGAGGGTTACGCGAACTTCATCCACCGCAACCTCGTCGACCTCGTCGACATGCCCGAGGGCGCGGCACACGGCCCCGACGGCTGGTGCGATGACCTCGAGGCCGGCGCTGCCGCCTACGACGAGGCCATCAAGGCCGACGGTGGCATCGACATCCAGGTCCTCGGCATCGGCTCGGACGGCCACATCGGCTTCAACGAGCCCGGCGGCACCCTCGCGTCGCGCACCCACGTGGGCGTCCTGACCGAGCAGACCCGCCGCGACAACGCCCGCTTCTTCGACGGCGACATCGACCAGGTCCCCACGCACTGCGTGACCCAGGGCCTGGGCACGATCATGGACTCGCGCGCCCACATCTTCATCGCCACGGGTGAAGGCAAGGCCGACGCGGTCAAGGCCATGATCGAGGGCGGCGTCACCCAGCGCTGGCCCGCGTCCATCCTCCAGCACCACCCCGATGTCACCGTGCTCCTCGACGAGGCCGCCGCCTCCAAGCTCGAGCTCGCGGACTTCTACAAGGAGGTCTGGGAGAAGGAACACCTGTGAGATAGGTTCCCCATCCGACTGTGCCCCGACCTCGCCAACGCGAGGTCGGGGCCTTATTGTGAGCGTTGCTTCTTCGCTCCCGGCGCACGCGTGCCACCCGTTGGAAGCACCCACAGGCACGTACAATGGTCCCCATGCGTAATGCCCTCGACGAACCCACCGGCCCCTCCGCGCCCTCCGGCCCCTCCACCGCGTCCTCGACCGGCCTTCTGGAGCGTACCGAGACCCGCAAAGAGCGCACCGGCGGGGACGGCGATCGCTTCGCCCACTTCGTGCGCAAGGACAAGGCGAACTCGTCCATGGTGACGGGACAGCCCGTCGTCGCCCTGTGCGGCAAGGTGTGGATCCCCACCCGCGACGCCTCGCAGTACCCGGTGTGCCCCACCTGCAAGGAACTGCGCGACTCGATGGGAAAGAACGGGCGTAACTGGCCCTTCTCCGACGGCGGAAAGGGCTCCGACAAGTGAGCGAGACGACCCGGCGCGCACCCGTTGGCAGGCTGCGCGCCTGGCAGGCCGCTGCCTTGGATCGCTACATGGCGACCTCCCCGCGCGACTTCCTGGCGGTCGCGACCCCGGGCGCAGGTAAGACGACCTTCGCCCTGACGCTTGCGACCGAGCTGATCGCCCGCGGCATCGTCGACAAGCTCACCGTCGTGTGCCCCACCGAGCACCTCAAGGGCCAGTGGGCCTCGAGCGCCGCGCGCTTCGGCATCCACATCGACCCCGACTTTACGAACTCGCAGGGCGTTGCCGGCTCGCACTTCGACGGCGTGGCCCTCACCTATGCGCAGGTTGGCTCCAACCCGGCCGTTCACGCGGCGCGCACCCGCGCCTACCGCACCCTCGTCATCCTCGATGAGATCCACCACGCCGGCGACTCCCTGTCGTGGGGCGACGGCGTACGCGAGGCCTTCACGGATGCGACGCGCCGCCTGGCTCTGACGGGCACGCCCTTCCGATCCGATACCTCGCCGATCCCCTTCGTCACCTACGAGGAGGACGAGGAGGGCATCCGACGTTCGCGCGCGGACTACACGTATGGCTACGGCGACGCGCTCAAGGACGGTGTCGTGCGTCCCGTCCTGTTCATGTCCTACTCGGGGCAGATGGCCTGGCGTACCAGCGCGGGTGACGAGGTCAGCGCCCGCCTGGGCGAGCCTCTCACCAAGGACATGATGAAGCAGGCCTGGCGTACTGCGCTGGACCCCAAGGGCGAGTGGATCCCCGCGGTCCTGCGAGCCGCCGACATGCGTCTTGAGGAGGTGCGCCGCGCCGTGCCCGACGCGGGCGGCCTCGTGATCGCCTCCAACCAGGAGCACGCGCGCGCCTACGCCCGCCACCTGCGCCTCATCACCGGCAAGGCTCCCACGATCGTCCTGTCCGACGACGCGGACGCATCCGACCGCATCTCCGAGTTCGCCGACTCCACCGACAAGTGGATGGTCGCCGTGCGCATGGTGTCCGAGGGCGTCGACGTGCCCCGCCTCGCGGTCGGCGTCTACGCGACCAACGCCTCCACGCCGCTGTTCTTTGCGCAGGCGATCGGCCGCTACGTGCGAGCCCGGCGTCGCGGCGAGACGGCCACCGTCTTTATCCCTTCCGTCGTGCCTCTGCTGACCCTCGCCGGCGGCATGGAGATCGAACGCGACCATGCGCTGGATCGCCCCGAGCGCGACGAGGCCAGTGAAGACGACATGTGGAATCCCGAGGACGCCCTCGTCGCGGCCGCCAACCGCGAGGAGAAAGCTTCCTCCGACCTGCGCTCACAGTTCGAGGTCCTGGGGGCGGACGCTGAGTTCGACGGCGTCCTCTTCGACGGTGCCGCGTGGGGCGCGGGTGCCGAGGTCGGCTCTGAGGAAGAGCAGGAATACCTGGGTATTCCCGGCCTGCTGGACGCCGATCAGGTGACGACTCTGCTGCGCGCTCGCCAGGCCGACCAGGTTGCCGCCCAGAAGAAGACCCGTGCGGCGCAGAAGATGCGCGAGGAGAACGCTGGCATCCCCGCTCACAAGCTGCGTGCCGCCAAGCGCAAGGAGCTTCAGCATCTGGTCTCCACGTGGTCGCGCCGCTCCGGAGAAACCCACGCGACCATTCACTCGCGCCTTCGCTCGCGCTGCGGCGGCCCCGAGGTCGCCCAGGCGACGACCGAGCAGATCGAGGCCCGTATCGCGCTGCTGCGCGAGTGGTTCGTCGGCCGCCACTGACGCGCGGTTTTGTAGCGTCCGTTCCATGTCAATCTGACACGAGATGCTGAGCGCGCGCTTGGCAGGATTCAACCTGATTGGGAGCACTCAACCCGATCAGAAGGGGTTGAATCTTCCCGATCGGGTGTCACCCCTATCGGTAATAAGCCCGGTCGTGGATAACCGGCCCGAGAGATGCTCCGACAAGCCTCCACCCGAGCCAGACCAGGTAGTGCTGCACTAGATGCAGCAGCAATGCACTAGTTAGGAGTGCATTGCACTGCCTTCTATCTAGTGCAAAGCTGCGCCAAGTAGTGCACTGCTGCTGAGCTACAAGTTCACGTGCGGCAGGGTAAGCCCCAATGTGTCGTTACATTGCTGTCAACTGAGCTGCGGTAGGCAGTGCTGAGCCACTTAGGGAGCATTACACCAGTTAGGGAGTATTACACCACTTCCGAGCTGGTGTAATACCCTGCTAAGTGGTGTCACACCACTTAGCAACAAGTCGTACTGCGCAGACGTGCGTGAGGTCGCCATTGGTGGCGTGGTCAGCGTGGTGCTCCCGACCCGTATCAGGTCGAAACTGAATGCATAAGACCCGATCGGGTGTCACACCCCGTCGGTAACAGGCTTCATTGTGGATACGGCAGTCGATGGGGGCTCACGCTCGCAGCACACGGTCATGCGTCATGCGCGGATCTGCGGGCATGAAAAGCCTCCCATTCCCTGGACTTCAATGTCGATGTCCAAGAAACGGGAGGCAGTTCAGAGAAGGACGAGGCCGGCGCTTCGTTGAGTGAGAGCTGAGGGTCAGTCGACCTGCTCGTAGCGCGTCGGGATCGCAGCCTCGCCCTCGGACAGGCGCCATGCCTGGTAGGGCAGTTCGTTGCGTGCGCGCAGGTGGTGCTCCTGGGCGCGGGACAGCGCCTCGGGGCCCCAGGCGTCGGCGTCGATCTCGCCGCCGCGGACCAGCTGGACCTGCAGCGGGCGGGCGCCGCGCTCGGCCAGGAGAGCCTGGCCCTCCTCGAAGGAGGTTCCGACGAGCAGGAGCTCCTCGGTCGCGTAGCCGTCCTCGCCCATGATGCGGCCGGCGACCTTGCGCCCGCCGACCGTGGACTTCGACTCGGCCTTCTTGGCCACCGACACGATGGTCCCGTTGGCGTCCTCGCGCTGGACGACCTTGTACACCAGGGCGGCCGTCGGCACGCCCGAGCCAGTCACCAGCTTGGTGCCCACGCCGTAGGAATCCACGGGGGCCGCACCCAGGGCGGCGATCGCGTACTCGTCCAGGTCGGAGGTCACCGTGATCTTCGTGGTGGTGGCGCCCATCGCGTCGAGCTGTCCGCGCACCTTGAACGCCTCGGCGACCAGGTCGCCCGAATCCAGGCGCACCGCGCCCAGCTCGCCGCCTGCGGCGCGTGCGGCCTCGACCGCGTTGATGACGCCCTGCCTGATGTCGTAGGTGTCCACGAGCAGGGTCGTGCCCGGGCCCAGCTTGGCGACCTGGGAGTCGAAGGCGTCACGCTCGGTGTCGTGCAGGAGCGTGAACGCGTGGGCGGCGGTGCCGATGCAGCGGATGCCGTAGCGCTTGGCGGCCTCGAGGTCGGAGGTGCCCTGGAAACCGCCGATGATTGCGGCGCGCGCGGCGGAGACCGCAGCGCGCTCGTGGGCGCGGCGAGCACCCATGTCCATGCAGGGACGACCGTGGGCGGCAATCGTCATACGCGAGGCGGCCGATGCCACCGCGCAATCGTGGTTGAGGATCGACAGGAGCAGCGTCTCCAGGAGCGTGCAATCCGCGAACGTGCCCTCAACGGTGAGCAGGGGAGAGCCGGGGAAATAGCACTCGCCCTCGGCGTAGCCCCAGATGTCGCCCGTGAAGCGCCACGAGGCCAGGAACTGTGCGGCCTCCTCGGAGATGATCCCCTGGTCTTTCAACCAATCGATCTGCTCCGCGTCGAACTCGAAGCGTTCCAAGGCCTCGAGAATTCGGCCGGTTCCGGCGACAACGCCGAAGCGGCGCGTGGCGGGCAGGCGGCGCCCAAACAGCTCGAACGTGCAGCGACGATGCGCGGTGCCATCCTTCAGGGCGGCGTCGAGCATCGTGAGCTCGTACATATCAGTCAGCAATGAAGTAGATGTCGATGCAGGCATACTGTGAGCCTACCCTGAGAAGCGTGTCACCGGGGTGCGAATTTCCTTCCCTGATACACAAATCCGTCATAGTGTTGACGTATGACAACGATCTTCCAACCCGCGTCCCGCACGCACGAGGCACCCACCGCGGTGCCGCGTTGGCGCGCCGTCGTGTGGGACGATCCAGTCAACCTCATGAGCTACGTGAGCGCTGTTTTTCGCCAGTATTTTGGGTACTCCACCGCTCGCGCTGAGGAACTCATGATGGCCGTTCATACGCGTGGGCGAGCCACCGTCTCCACGGGCGTGAGAGAACGCATCGAGGCGGACGTCATGGCCATGCACTCTTACGGTCTGCGCGCCACCATCGAAGAGGACCGGGACTGAGGATATGGAAGGCTTCGCTCTTCGAGACGGTGTCTACGCCTCGTCGATGAGCGACGGCGAGGCGCTCCTCCTACGCCAGCTGGCCACCGAGGTTCTCGTCGTCTTGGATGATCCCGGAGAGTACGCCGCGACCTCGTCCATGGTGAATGCCGCCACGGAGACCGAACAGCGCCGAGACGAACCCCGCGAACGCACCCTGCGCATGCTGCTGCCCTCGATGAGCGAGGACGACGAAGACGCTGGTCGCCTGCGCGCTCTGACCGAGGATTCTCTGCGCACCGAAAAGTCCGTCCGTTTGCGCGCCATCGTCGGCGATCTTGACCACATCGTCCACGGCAAGAGTGACACCCTCACGATCCAGCCCGAGGCCGTGTGGTCCTGGCTGGGTGCTCTCAATGACATTAGGCTCGGCTTAGCCGGTGAGCTGGGCCTATCGGATCAACAAGACGCGCAGCGCATCGAAGAATTGGCGCTCAGTGAGCCGACGGGGGAGCGCTCGCAAACCGTCGCCGCCATCTATATGCTCATCACATGGTGGCAGGACTCACTCCTAGAAGCCGTCAATAATTCCCAGTAACGCATAAGGTCGATACATGAACAACGCCCCGATCGGAATTTTCGACTCGGGCCTAGGTGGGCTGACGGTGGCTCGTGCAGTCATCGATAAACTGCCCGACGAAGAGATCATCTACCTGGGCGACACCGAGCACACGCCTTACGGCCCGCGAGCCATCGCGCAGGTTCGCGCGCTGACGCTCTCCGCCCTCGACGAGCTGGCCTCGCGTGGCGTGAAGGCGCTCGTTATTGCCTGCAACACGGCGACGGCTGCCGCGCTCGCGGACGCTCGGGAACGCTACTGGATCGATGCCGGGATCCCCGTCATTGAGGTCATCACTCCGGCCGCGCGCCAGAGCGTCATCGCCACGCGTAACCACCACGTGGGTGTCATCGGGACGAAGGCCACCATCCAGTCCGAGGCATACCTGCGCGCGCTCGCAGCCGTCCCCGGGCTGACGGTCAGCCAGCAGGCGTGCCCCGCTTTCGTCGACTTCGTCGAGGCCGGGGTGACCACGGGCGAGGAGATCGAGGCCGTGGCGCGCGAATATCTGACGCCGCTGAAGGAAGCGGGCGTGGATACGCTGATCCTGGGGTGCACGCACTACCCGCTGCTCACCGGTGTTATCGGTCGCATCATGGGCGAGGGAGTCACGCTCGTGACCTCCTCGGAGGCGACCGCGAACGTCACCTATAACGAGCTCGTGGATCGCGGGTTCCTTCATGATCCGTGGCCCGCAGGCGAGGGACCTCAGCACCAGTTCCTGGCCACGGGCGCTTCCGACGCGTTCCCGCGCCTGGCTCGCCGTTTCCTCGGCCCCGAGGTGGGGTCCGTTGCCCGCGTGAACACCGGCGGTGGTATCGCGTGAAGCTCACCGTCATCGGCGCTACCGGTTCGATGTCTGGCCCGGAGTCGCCGGCTTCGTCCTACCTTGTTCAGGCCCGAGGCCTGGACCCGCGTTCGGGGCAAGAGCGGACGTTCTCGCTCGTGTGCGATATGGGTCCCGGTTCCTTCGGTGCGCTGTGGGCGTATGTGCGCCCGTGTGAGCTCGACGCCCTCGCGCTGTCCCACTGCCACGCCGACCACATGGGCGACATCATCTCCCTGCAGGTGTACCGCAAGTGGGGGCCGGGAGCGGCCGTATCCGCGCTGCCCCTGTACGGTCCTGCCGAGACGATACGTCGCGTGCGTCAGATCGAAGACGCTCCGGATGATGAGGCGTACGAGGTTGAATTCGCCTTTACTCACATGCAGCTGGGCGAGGTCTACCAGGTCGGTCCCATGACGATCCGCCCCTACCGCGCCCTGCATCCGGTCGAGGCCTTTGGCCTGCGCATTGAGGGCCCCTCGGAGGAGGATCCCGAGCGCCTGGTGTCCCTGTTCTACACGGGAGACACCGACCTGTGTGACACGATCATCGAGGGTGCGCGCGGCGTCGACGTGCTCCTCAGTGAGGTCGGCTTCACGAGCGACGAGACTGAGCCCGACATGCACATGGACGGTACGCGCGCGGGCGAGGTCGCCACGCGAGCCGGAGTGGGTCGCATGATCGCGACCCACATCCAGCCGTGGACGCCACGCGATCAGGTGGCCTCCGAAGTGCGACAGACCTGGTCGGGGCCTCTCGACTTCGCGACCTCCGGGATGCAGGTCAGCCTCTGAGCCGTGCCTCGCCCCGCCGATGGGTGGGGCAGGCGGCTCCTCGATCAGTCGCCGGACGTCGAGTACGAGGCGTTGTGGCGCTTCCACTCCGCCAGGTATGTGGCGACGCGAGCGGGGCCCGAGGCCTCGGACCATCCGTGATTCTTGTGCCGCAGCAGGATCTTGCGGGTGCCCAGCGAGGGAAGGGGTGTGATACGCATACCCTCCGTGTGTGCCCCGGCCAGCGCCATGGCCGGAAGGATCGTCGAGCCCGTGCGGGCGCGCACGAGGGCGCGCGCGGCCTCGTAGGTCGTGTACAGGTGGGGCGCCCACCGCGTGTCCGGGAACGCCTTCGTGATGCGGCGCATGACGTGGTCGCCGCTGGTGCCCGGATTGACGCGCAGCCAGGTGAGGTCCGCGAGGTCTTCGATCGACCCGATGGGAGGAGCCGAGTCCGGGGTGACGAGCATCCAGGGTTCGTCCAGGAAGGGAACGTCCGTGTAGCCGCGAGGGGCCAGGCCCGGGTCCTCGTCTCGCTCGATGACGAGGATGTCGTACTGGCCCGTGCGCAGCGCGGCCATGCCGGGGGTCTCTTCTGTTTCCTCGATGCGCAGGTCGACGCCGGGCAGGGCGTCCACGAGGTCGGGGAGCGCGGGGATGAGGGTGGATCGGCAAATCGTCAGGAATGCTCCGATGGTGACCGTTCCCGTGACTTGGCCCGTGAGGGGGCGCAGCGCCTTGAGGGCTTCTTCGATGTCGGCGTTGATGCGTTCGCCGGCCTCGGCGACGATCGTGCCGGCCGGGGTGAGAATCGCGCCGGACGTCGTGCGCTCGACGAGCTTGAGGCCAACTTCCTCCTCGAGTTTTTGGATCTGCTGGGACACTGCCGAGGGCGAGACCATGAGGATGTCGGCGGCGGCAACGATGCCACCTTCACGTGCGACGGACAGAAGGAAAGGTAGGCGGCGAGGGTCGATATCCACGCGAACTCCTTTATTAAGTGAAACTGTAAGATAACTATAGAACTATTCAATTGTACTTGACTAGCGGAAGGTGCATCATAGGAGTCATGACGATCTCATCTCTCGCAATTCCGGTCCTCGGTTGGTTGGGCGCAGGTACCTCCATCGCCGCCTACTACCTGGTCTCCTCCAAGCGCTTCGCTCCCGACTCTCTGCGCTACCACTCTCTCAATGTCTCCAGCTGCATCCTGCTGGCCCTCGCATGTGCGTCCACCGGCGCGTGGCCGTCCTTCCTGACGAACGCCATCTTTATCGGCGTTGGCTGCACCATGATCTGGCGTGTGCGCGACCGCCTCGTGCGCCGCATCATGCAGGTTGTTCGCTTCTTCGACGTGCGCCGCTTCCTGCCGCGCCGTGCGCGCCTGGCGCGCTCGATCACTCTTCGCTGAATTGGGGTGCTGAGGGGGCAGGCCGTGGGCCTGCCCCCTCACCGTATCCACCGCCTGATTAATTAAGAGAAGCAACCCTCTTTGGTCAAGAATTTTCCAAGCTGTACCAAGGAAAAGTCCGTAAGGTGCGCTTCACAGAAAAATAAGAAAATTTCGATGGAAAAAACGGGAAATTAGGCGCATCATGTCAGTACGACGCGGTGACAGATCCATCGCACTGTACTCAAAGAGGAGCACACAATGTCTCGTTTTGTCGCATCACTCCTTCATCGCCTCGCCCATCACCGCAGGGTGCGCCAACAGCGCAACCCCCTGCAGTTCTCGATGGACCGCCCCATCTTCGGTAACCTCGTCGCCCGTTGATGGCGCGCCTGCGGGCGCAACACACAAGTGCCGGACACCCTCGGGTGCCCGGCACATTTGTGTCTGCGCTGCCTCTTAGCCGCGCAGGTACTCCACGATGTGGGGCATGAGCGCGCGGAAAGCGATACCGCGATGGCTGATCGCATTCTTCTGCTCGGTGCTCATCTGAGCGGTCGTGACCTCGAAGCCCTCGGGGACGAAAATCGGGTCGTAGCCGAACCCTCCCTCACCGCGCGGGGAGCGCGTCAAGGTACCGCGTACCTCGCCTCGCTCGACGAACTCGCGACCATCCGGGGTGACGAGGACAGCGGCCGACACGAACGCTGCTCCGCGGTGGCGGTCGGGAACATCGGAGAGCTGGTCGATGAGCAGGCGCAGATTCGCCGCGTCATCCCCGTGGGAGCCGGCCCAGCGCGCGGAGAAGATGCCGGGTGCCCCGCCCAGCACGTCCACTGCGATACCGGAGTCATCGGCGATCGCCGCCAGGCCGGTGGCGCGAGCCAGTGCGCGGGCCTTGATGAGGGAGTTCTCCTCGAAGGTCACACCGTCCTCGACCGGGGAAGCCACGTCAAAATCGCTCATGCGCGCCACGCAGCCGTCCTCGAAGCCCTCCCAGGCGGGGGCCAGGATGGCCTCGAGCTCGCTGACCTTGTGCGCGTTGGAGGTCGCGAAGACCAGGCGCGCGCTCACGGACGCACCTCGATGCGCTCCATGAGGGGAGCCTCGAGCGCCAGCTTCTGCGCGCGGGCGAGCTGGGCGTTACCCAGTGTCGCCAGGTCCAGCAGTTCATTCAGCTCATCGCGGTTGAAGGGGGCGTGCTCGGCGGTGCCCTGCACCTCGATGAAACGGCCATCGCCCGTCTGCACGACGTTCATATCGGTCTGCGCGCGCACGTCCTCGACGTAGGGCAGGTCCAGCATGGGGGTGCCGTCGATAACGCCCACGGAGATCGCGGAGATCGAGTCGGTGAGGACCTTGGCGGAGGGCTTGAGGATGCCCTGCTCCTTCGCCCAGGTCACCGCGTCGGCGAGGGCCACGTAAGCGCCCGTGATCGCCGCGGTGCGGGTGCCGCCGTCGGCGCGCAGGACGTCGCAGTCCAGGACGATGGTGTTCTCGCCGAGCGCGGACACGTCGACGATGCCGCGCAGGGAGCGGCCGATGAGGCGCGAGATCTCCTGAGTGCGGCCGCCCACCTTACCCTTGACGGATTCTCGGGAGGAGCGCTGCTCGGTCGCGCGCGGGAGCATCGAGTACTCGCCGGTCACCCAGCCCTCGCCGGAATCGCGCTTCCAGCGCGGCACGCCCTCAGTGAAAGAGGCGACACACAGGACGCGGGTGTTGCCGAACTCGATGAGGACGGAGCCCTCACCGGTACCCGACCAACCGCGGGTAATGGAGACGGGACGGAGCTGGGACGGGGTGCGCCCATCGGCGCGCAGGGGAGTATTTGTCATAGTGCCTAGGGTAGCCCACCGCGTTACCGTGGAGTTATGAGTCTTGATCTACCCCTCGTCCGTGGTCGCGTCGACCCGGCTGTCGCGCTGCGTGAATCCGTGGCGCCGGCGGCTCTGGTGCGCGGCGGTGAGGCCGACGTCATTGTCGTCGACCCGTCCGGTTTTGTTCTCCTCGACGAGGCCGAGGCGTCGTCCTCGGACGTCCCGGTCCTGCGTCGGATGGCCGGGGATGAGGCTGTGCGTGCTGCCAAGGGGGCGACGGCCTCGTTCATCGGGGTCGCGCGCGGACGCTCCGTCGTCGCGATCGAGACGAGCCGGGACGAGGCGTGGGGCCGCTGGGAGCACCTGCGCGCGGTCGGGTGGCGCCTCGATGGCGACGATGCGGCCCTGGCGCTGACCGCGCTGGCCCTCGCGGGCTGGCACTCCAACTACCGCTTCTGCCCGCGCTGCGGGGCGCCCGTGCAGCTGGTGTCCGGCGGATGGGCCGCGCGATGCGAGACGTGCGACCGGCTTGAATACCCGCGCCAGGACCCTGCCATCATCGTCCTCGTCCAGGATCATGACGGGCGCGTCCTCCTAGCGCACAACGCGCTGTGGCGGCCCGGCTTCGTGTCGATCATCGCCGGCTACGTCGAGGCCGGGGAATCCCTGGACGTCGCGGTTGCCCGTGAGGTCGCTGAGGAAGTTGGCGTCGAGATTGAGACGCCCACCTACGTCGCGACGCAGCCGTGGCCTTTCGGACGTTCGCAGATGATGGGCTACAGGGCTCGCACCGCCTCGCCGCGCCCGACCCCGCAGGCGGACGGCGTGGAGATCGAGTGGGCGCGCTTCTACAGCCGCGACGAGCTGACGCACGCGCTTGAATCCGGGGAGATTAGCGCCCCCGGACGCGCCTCGATCGCCTACGCGCTGCTTCGGAACTGGTACGGCACCGAACTGCCGAGCGGCCCGGACGGCGCGGGACGCAACTGAGGGCGGGCGATGGAACAATGGAGGCCATGAACCCCGAGGAACTGCTGGATGCCCTGGACCCCGATCAGCGCGCCGTCGCCACGCAGGTGGCAGGCCCTCTCGCCGTCCTGGCGGGCGCGGGCACCGGTAAGACCCGCGCGATCACGTACCGCATCGCGTACGGGGCGGCCGTCGGTGCTTTCGACCCGTCCAACGTGCTCGCCGTGACCTTCACGCAGCGCGCGGCCTTCGAAATGCGTCACCGCCTGGCTCAGCTGGGTGTTCCGAAGGCTCAGGCGCGCACCTTCCACTCGGCCGCGCTGCGCCAGCTGCGCCATTTTTGGCCTACCGTCGTGGGCGGTCCGCTGCCCGACGTTATCCCGCACAAGGCCTCCCTCGTCGCGGCCTCCGCCGCGCGCCTGGGGATCACGATCGACCGTACGAACGTGCGCGACATTGCGGCAGAGGTCGAATGGGCGAAGGTATCGATGATCGACGCCGCGCACTACGCCTCGCGCGTGGCTCGGCTGCGCCGCGACGTGCCCGCCGGGCTGGACGCTGGTGACATGGCGCGCCTCCTCGACGTGTACGAGGACGCGAAGAATGAGCGCGGTGTCATCGACTTTGAGGACATCCTCATCTACCTGTGCGGCATGCTGCAGGAGCGCGCCGACGTCGCCTCCATCGTGCGCAAGCAGTATCGCTCCTTCGTGGTCGACGAGTTCCAGGACGTCAACCTCCTCCAGGCGCGCCTGCTCGACCTGTGGCTGGGCGGACGCCACGACGTGTGCGTCGTCGGCGACGTCGCACAGACCATTTACTCATTCACGGGCGCGTCCCCGGACTACCTGACCGGTTTCGGGCGCAAGCATCCGGGGGCGCGCATCGTCGAGCTGACCCGCGACTACCGTTCGACCCCGCAGATCGTGAGCGTGGCGAACGACGTCCTGGCACGCTCGAGCCAGCGCGAGGGCACGGTGCGCTTGTCTAGCCAGCGCGACGGTGGCGCTCAGGTCGCCTACCGGACCTACGACGACGATCGAGCCGAGGCCGAGGGCGTCGCAGCGTCGATCGCCGACCTCATCGCGGGCGGCATGGCCCCTCATTCGATCGCTGTTCTCATGCGTACGAACGGCCAGTCCCAGGCCTTCGAGGAGGCGCTGGGCGCACGCGGTATTCCCGTGGCTGTCGCCGGAGGAAAGCCCTTCTTCGCTCGCGACGACGTGCGCACCGCGATCTCGCGCCTGCGGGCCGCGGCGGCGGCCGCCACCGACGATGGGAGTGTGGGCGAGATTGTGCGCGACGTCCTCTCGGGCGTCGGTTGGGCTCCCGAGGCTCCCTACGGCCAAGCCGGTTCTGAGCGCTGGTCGAACATGAACGCGATCGTCGGCTGGGCGGACGACTCCAAGGCGGAGACGCTCGCCGCCTTCGTCGCGCAGCTCGACGAACGCGTCGCCTACCAGGTCGAACCGGACAAGGCCGGGGTCGAGCTGGCCACCATTCATGCCGCCAAGGGCCTCGAATGGGATGCCGTCTTCCTCGTCGGCGTCGCCGAAGGACTCCTGCCGATCTCGTACGCAAAGACTGCGGCCGCGCGCGAGGAGGAGCGTCGTCTACTGTACGTGGCCGTCACCCGTGCCCGCGACCTGCTGACCCTGTCGTGGGCGCGCTCGCGGGGCGCGGACGGGCGCGGCAAGCGCAAGCGCAGTCGCCTGCTCGACGGTATCTGGCCCGAGGAAGCGGGAGTGGGCGCGCCGAAGAAGAAGGCGCGTGCCTCCACCCGCGCCCTCAACCAGGCTTTCGAGGAGGAGGCGTCGCCCCAGGCGATCGAGCTCTTCGGGCGCCTCAAGGCGTGGCGTCTCGAGGTCTCACGCCAGGCGGGCGTGCCGCCTTTCGCCGTGTTCACCGACCAGACCTTGCGCGACATCGCCCAGGCCATGCCAAAGAATACGACGCAGCTGCGGGTGATTCGAGGCATCGGCGACGTGAAGGTGCAGCGCTTCGCCGCCCCGGTGCTCGCACTGGTGCGCGGCGAAGAGGTCATCGTCGACGAAGGTGCCTGAGCTAGCAGGCCACGCCGTCGATGCCGCAGACGCATTCGTGGGCGCCGATCGCGCGTTCGACGGTGATGGTTCCGTCCTCGTCGACCGTGGCGATCTCGGCGCACAGGGATGGGGTGAGTGCCCCCGAGGCGAAGTCGCGCAGCAGGCGCGCAATCCGCAGGGCGGCCGCGAAGTGTGCCAGCTGGGGGAGTGGCCCGAGTGGCCACTGGGCGAGTTCTCGCAGGTGGGTGAGGTGGTAGGGGTCCTGCTCGGCGCGCGCGTGCTCGATGCAGTGGAAGCAGGGCGTGGAGCCGGGAATCACGAACGGCCCGATCTCGTAGGAGTGCTCCCCGCGCGTGATGAGCAGGTGAGGCGTGTCTGCGGCCATCAGCTCGAAGGGGATGCCGGGGTCCTGTGCTCGATCCGCCGACACGAGGGCAACGTCCGGCGCATCCTGGGCATGCAGGTCGGGCAGAGGAATCAGCGAGGCGAGTTCTCGGCGCACCGCGCGCGAGCGTGGCGTGCCCGTGTATACCCCGCCGAACACTCGATCCCAGTCGCCGTCCACCAGGGTGGGGGCGTCGATGCGGAGTCGTAGCGCGAGGGTGTCGACCAGTGAGCGGAGGGCGAGAAGCGTGGCGGGTGCCGCGCCGAGAACACCGAGCGAGAGGAGCGGGCGGCGGTCGGGATGTTCCACGAGGTCCGCCTCGGCCAGCGCGGCGAGGAGGCCGGGTGAGGCCTCGGGAGCGTCGGACGCGTGAGCGGGGCGGGCCTGGCTGGCGAGCCAGAGCTGGTCGCTTGCGTGCAGGTCGTCGAGGCGCACGTGTCGGGCGCGGTCGCCACCAATTTGGACGCTGCCCGGCCCGCGCCACAGGATCGCCGTGTGATGCATCAGGTTCATGATGGTCTCCTTCAGTTTGTGACTGTTAGAGACATCATGAACCGAGATGGGTTACCGTTGTGGCGTTTTGAAAAATCTGTGGATAACTTGTCAGATCACTTCGGTATATATCAGTTTGTTTCGTCCTGGGTGTTGGGTGCTTCAGGGTCCTCGGGTTCGTCATCCGAGCCGGCCGAGGCCTCGTCCCCGGGCGCCAGTCCATCCGCCCAACCGAGCGTGCCATCCAGAAGAGAATTGAGAGCGGCGTCGATATCAGCGTCTTCTTCGGCCGCCGCCCGGCGCAGCGTGAGGAAGGTGTCCGGCGTAGACAGCTCCGTCTCGGAGGGAACCATGTCCGGGTGCGACCACAGGGCCTCGCGCGCGTCGCGCCCGCCGTCGGCCTCCACCAGCGTAAAGATCGATGCGGCGCCGCGCGCCTGACGCGGGCGCATCTTGAGGCCCATGAGGGTCCCGAGGATCTCCTCCGCGGGGCCGCCCGAGGCCCGGCGGCGACGCATCATTTCGCGCAGCGCGTCCGCGTGGGGCAGGTAGGGCAGGGTGGCGCGGGCCGTCACAACCTCGACCCAGCCCTCGATCAGGGCCAGCATCGTCTCCAGGCGCGTGAGGGCACGACGCTGATCGGGCGTCGTCGACAGCGCAAAGACGCCGCCGCTCAGGGCCGACTCCACCGAGTGCGGATCCGAGGGATCCACCGAGCGTGCGGCCTCCGAAATGGCCTCCGTGTCGATCGCGATCTGGGACGCGTAGCGTTCGACCGCGCGCACCAGGTCGCCCTCCAGCCACGGGACCGAGGCGAAGAGTCGGCGGTGCGCCGCCTCGCGCACGGCGAGGAACTGACGGACCTCGTCGAAGGGAATGTCGAGCCCCTCGGAGAACTGCGCGACGTTGTGCGGCAGCAGGGCGGCGTGCGACGTGTCCGACAGGGGGATGCCCGTGTCGAAGGTACCGAAGGACTCGCCGGCCAAGGCCGCCAGCGCGCGTGCGATCTGCGCGGAGAACATCATCGCCGACAGTCGCGGCATCATCTCCTGCGTCTTGCCGAGCATTGCCGCCATGCCGTCCGGCAGGGAGGCGGCGTCCCCCAGGCCCTCGGGTCCGAACTGCTCCGACAGGGCGGCGGACAAGGCGCGCGACACGTTGAGCGCCACGGGCTCGCAGATGCGCTTCCACGTCGGAATCGTGTGCTCGACCCACGCGACCTTGCTCCACACGTCGCGGGTGACCGGGCCGGACGCAAAATCGGTGACCGCATCGAGCCACAGGTCCGCGACCGTCATCGCCTGACGCGCGGCCTCGGCCTCCGTGGCCGTGGGGGAGGGGTCGCCGCTCGCGTACGCCGCCTGCTTCGCGCTGTCCTCCACCATGCGCCAATTGACGGGGCCAGCCGTCGTGTTCATGAGGAACTGGAACTGGCCCATCGCCGCGCGCATACGCGCGGGATCGGAAAACTCCGGGGGAAGATTCGCGGGATCGAAACCCTGAGCCTGCAGGGCGCGTGCGGCCTCAGCTGCCGCCTCCTCGCCCAGGATCGAGCGCAAGAAGTCCTTAAACGGGGTGTCGGAGTCAAACTCGTTCATAAGCACAGACTAGCCGCACCTTGTTCGCGGGGGCTGACAATCCTCTGTAAAAACGCTGAGAGCTGAAGTGATGGTGCGCGGCGCGCGTGCGCAGGGGGAGCGGGTGGGACACAATGACACGGTGAATGATGCGCAGACGACCTCGGAGAACATCGAGCTGGTGCCCCTGCAGGAGGACGACTCTACCCGGCGTATCCCCATCATCAGCTGGCGACTCATCACGGCGGTCCTCGCCGCGCTCGCGATGGTGGCGATCCTCTTCTGGATCCCCGTTCCCTTCGTGGTCAACAGCCCGGGTCCGACCTTCAACGTGTTGGGATCCGACAACGGTGTTCCTATGCTTCAGATCGAAGGAACAGACCCCATGACGGGGGAGCCGATCCAGCAGGACGAACCTCAATCCAGCTCGTACGACGCGCCGGCGAAGCCGGGGCAGGGGCAGCTGCGCATGGTGACGGTCTCCGAATCGGGTGCCCCCGACAGTCGCCTGAACTTCGCGCAGCTCATCGCCGCATACTTTGACCCTCACAGCAAGATCCTGGACTACGACTCGGTGTATCCCGCTGGAACGACACGTCAGCAGGTGAGCGATGCTCAGCTGGCGATGATGCGTAACTCGCAGACGACCTCCCAGGTCGCCGCCCTTGAGTACCTCGGGTGGGACGTTCCTGCAACGATCACGATTGAGGGCGCGGTCGAGGGATCCAACGCGGAAGGGAAGGTCGAGCAAGGAGACATCCTCCGTGCGATCACCACCCCGGACGGTGTGCGTCACGAGATCACCAGCGCCGCCACGCCCTTCGCCATTATGCGCTCGGTGCCGGCCGGTTCCACGATGACGCTGACGGTCGAGCGCGGAGGCACCACGCAGGACGTCTCCTTCGACTCGGTCGCCGCATCCGCCACCGAAACCGGCTCCAAGCTCGGCGTCTACCTCTCCGCTGACCCCGTCCTGCCCGTCGACATTACCGTCAACATCGACGGCGTGGGTGGTCCCAGCGCCGGCATGATGTTCTCCCTGAGCATCATCGATCGTCTGACCCCTGGCGATATGACCGGCGGCAACGTCATCGCGGGCACCGGAACCATGTCCTACGACGGGCAAGTCGGCGCGATCGGAGGCATCCAGCAAAAACTGTGGGGCGCGCATCGCGATGGCGCCCAGTGGTTCCTCGCCCCCTCCAACAACTGCGACGAGGTCGTCGGACACGTCCCCGATGGGCTGCGCGTCGTCTCGGTGTCCACACTCGACGAGGCAGTGAGCGCCGTGCGATCCATCGCCGACGGCACCGGGGACGCCCTGCCGACCTGCCAGTAGCGCGAGGCGCTCTCAGGCCCGCCCACCGCTTCACGTCAGGTGGGCGACAAAGGGCCCCGGCCTCGTCCATCTGGTCCGGACGAGGTCGGGGCCTCCTCTGTGCTCTCAGGCTTGCTCGTCCGTCACCGGCTCGAGGGAAGCGCGCAGGGCATCCACCAGCGCCGGGACGAGCGCCGAGCCCTGCCCGACCTTGTCGTCGGAGTCGAAGGCGCGGGTGCGCAGCGCACACCACGACTCGCCCGTGCGCATCACGCCAACGGCCAGACGCACATCCGTGCGCAGGGGGTGATTCGAGATGAAGGCCAGGGCCTCGTCGGGGTCCTCGGGGGCCTCGTCCTCGACCTCCGGCGGAACGACGATGCGCTCGACCGTGATCGCCGCACCCGGCACCGTTTCCGGCCACGCCAGGTGAGCCAGGACCTGCTCGATGTCGTCGTCAGCCAGGTCCTCCTGGATGATCGCGCTCAGATGGTCCTCGGTCCCATCCCAGCCCGCGCGCAGCTGCTCGGCAATGTCGGCGGGCAGGTTTGGGTCGGCCAGCAGCATCGCGGTCGGCACCAGCGCGTAGATGGACGGGGCGTGATCCCAGCCCACACGGGCCGCGCCCTTCTCGATATCGACAACCACGTTGGCCAGCGCGATCTCGCGCGCACTCGGCATCATCTCAACAGTCATAACCCCATAATCTCACGGAGAGCGAATAAGACAGAGACGAAGAAGTGCATGTGCGCGGCTACACTGGATCGAAGCTGATCGGTTTTACAGAGAGGACTTCCGTGAGCTTCAATTTTTCGGTCTTCCCCCCAGGGGGAGCGCGTGCACCGCGAGACCCCGATAGCCCACCCGTCGAGCTGAAGATGCACAAGCCCGGCCCCGGAGCGATCACTCTGGGCGTCCTGATCGCGATCGGCGCAATCATTTACGGCGCATCGATCGTGTGGACCGAGATCCTGTGGTTCCGCCAGATGAGCGCCACCCGCGTCATCCTCACCCAGTGGGGTGCGCACATCGGCCTGATCGTCGTCGGTTTCATCGTGGCCACGGCGCTCATATTCTTCTCGATGTCCTACGCGTACCGGCATCGTGCGTCCTCGGCGCGCGGGCAGGCTTCGGCCTCCCTGCGCGCCTACCAGAAGGCTCTCGAGCCCGTACGCCGATTCGCGTTCTGGGGTGTCGCTCTGTTCTTCGGTTTCACGAACGGCGCTCGCCTGGCCACCGAGTGGCAGACGCTGCTCCAGTTCCTCAACCGCTCCTCCTTCGATCAGGTTGATCCCCAGTTCGGCCTGGACATCTCGTTCTTCGTGTTCGTCCTGCCCGCGCTGAAGGTCCTCGTGTCCTTCCTGCTGACCGTCACCGCCATCGCCCTCGTCGCGGCCCTCATCGTGTCCTACCTGTACGGAACGATCCGCCTGGCGCCGCGCCCCCACGCCTCGAAGCAAGCGCGCCTGCAGTCCGGCATGATGGCCGCCTGCCTATCGCTCTTCATCGGCGTGAACTACTGGCTGGGCCGCTACGAGCTGCTCACCTCGGACTCCGGCTCCATTCACGGTGCCATGTACTCCGATATCAACGCGACGCTGCCCGCGCACTCCATCCTGGCGGTCATCTCCGGACTCGTCGCGGTCCTCTTCGTCGTTGCTGCCTTCAAGGGCACGTGGCGACTGCCTGTCACCGGCGTCGCGGTTACCGTGATCGCCGCCCTCGTCCTGGCTGGTGCCTACCCGGCCCTCGTCGAGCAGTTCCGAGTGCGCCCCAACCAGCGCAGCCTCGAGTCTCCCTACATTCAGCGCAACATCGACGCTACGCTGGCCGCCTACGGTCTGCAGGACGTCGACTATCAGACGAACTACGACGCGGCCACCACGGCCTCGGCCGGTCAGTTCGACACCGAGTCCCTCACCTCCCAGGTGCGTCTGCTCGACCCGCAGGTCATCACGAAGACCGTCCAGCAGCTCCAGCAGTCGCGCCTGTACTACGGCTTCAACTCCGGCATGAAGGTCGACCGCTACAACGTGGGCGGGGAGCGCCGTGACACCGTGATCTCCGTGCGCGAACTCAACCTTTCGGGCCTGTCAGCCGAACAGCAGACCTGGGTCAACCAGCACACCGTCTACACCCACGGCTTCGGCGTGGTCGCCGCATACGGTAACCAGCTGACCAGCGACGGCCTGCCCTCCTACTGGGAGCAGTCCGTGCCCTCCGTCGGTGAGATGGGCGACTACGAGGAGCGCGTCTACTTCAGCCCCGGCTCGCCCGCCTACTCGATCGTCGGTGCCCCCGAGGGGTCCGAGCCTCAGGAACTCGATTACCCGGACGACACCGCGGTCGGCGGCCAGGTCTCCACGACCTTCGTCGGCAATGGCGGTCCCTCCGTGGGCAACGTGTGGAACAAGCTCCTGTACGCGATCAAGTTCGGATCCACGGACCTGTTCTTCTCCTCGCAGACGAACGAGGCCTCGCAGATCCTCTACGATCGCGATCCCCTCCAGCGCGTCGCGAAGGTCGCGCCCTACCTGACGCTCGAACAGTCCGCCTACCCGGCGGTCGTCGACATGGACGGCGACCCCTCGACCCCCAAGCGCCTCGTGTGGGTCGTCGACGCGTACACGACCACGAACAACTACCCCTACGCGCAGCACGAGACCCTCTCGGACGCCACCGTCGACTCCCGGTCCACTGAGGTCGGCCAGTACGTCCAGGCGAACAAGATCAACTACATGCGTAACTCCGTCAAGGCCATTGTCGACGCCTACGACGGCTCCGTGCGCCTGTTCCGCTGGGATGACCAGGATCCGATCCTGCGCACCTGGGAAAAGATCTACCCCGGCAGCGTCGAGCCCGTCTCGGCGATCTCGGGCGATCTCATGAGTCACCTGCGCTACCCGGAGGACATGTTTAAGGTCCAGCGCAACCTGCTCGCCACGTATCACGTGACCGACGCTGCCGGCTTCTACTCCGGCGGTGACCGTTGGCGCCTGGCCGAGGAGACCTCCACCCACGGTGCGGCATCCAGCTCCGACTCCTCCACGCATGTGGACGCGTCAGGCAACCCCCTGCCCGCTCCGACTGCACTGCAGCCGCCGTACTACCTGACCATGCAGATGCCCGGCCAGGACAGCGCTGAGTTCTCCCTGACCTCGGTCTTCGTGCCCGGTGGCGGCGGCGAGGGCCGGCGCGAGGCGATGGCTGGTTTCCTCGCCGTCGACTCCGAGACCGGTAACACCCCCGGTCAGGTGCGCGAGGGATACGGCAAGCTGCGTCTGCTCGCCCTCCCATCCTCGACGACCGTTCCCGGCCCCGGCCAGGTGCAGAACAAGTACGACTCGGACGAGAAGATCGCGACCCAGCTCAACCTGCTCAACCAGGCTGACTCCACGGTCATCCGCGGTAATCTCCTGACCCTGCCGGTCGGCGGTGGCTTGCTCTACGTGCAGCCCGTCTACGTGCAGGGCACGGGCTCGGCGTCATACCCGGTGCTGCGTTCGGTCCTGACGGCCTTCGGCGACAAGGTCGGCTTCGCGCCGACCCTGGAAGAGTCGCTGCGCCAGCTGGTCGCCGACGACGGTACTTCCGCCACGACGCCGCCGGCGAGCGATGACGGCAGCCAGTCGGGCGGGACCCCGCCGGCCGCCTCGGGCGACGCCAACGCCCGCCTGACGCAGGCTATCAACGATGCTGCTCAGGCAATGCGCGACGCCGATTCCGCGATGAGCAAGTCCGATTGGACCGCCTTCGGCCAGGCTCAGACGCGTCTACGCGACGCCCTGGCTCGCGCCGAGGCCGCCCAGCAGGAACTCGGCTCTGCGACGCCCACGCCGACGCCCAGCCCGAGCCCATCCGCCTCGAGCGGCGGACAAAGCGGCTCATAACCGCTGATGGAAACTGCCGCGCGCCCGGTCCCGCCGAACACACGTCGTGAGGGGGCCGGGCGCGCAGCCGTCTGTGGGGTGGGAAACGGTGGGGGCGCTTTCCCAGCATGAGTTGTCGACCGGCGTGCCCCGGCGCGCCGTTGCTATGGTGAGGGCATCTGTCCCTGGGATCCATCGACATCGTGGAAGGAAGACGATGACTCTGCCCAATAATCCCTTCGCTGCGTCCGCGGGCGTGCCTCAGCCGAGCCAGGAACCGGCGGAAACCTCGTCGCTGCCCGCGCCGACGGGTGCCCCCGTGATGGTGGTACCGACCGCAGCTGCTCATGGTGCAGCGCCCCTGTACGGCGGTGCAGCGAGCTCGTCGCGATCCATGCACGGCCGCGTTGCCGCGTGGATGGTCATTGTCTTCCAGGGGCTCTCCCTGGTGAACGGATTCATTCCCTATCAGTTCGATCATTTCGACAATTACGTGAGCAGTCTCTCGAACCCGATTTTCTGGTTCTGGCGCCTGATGGAGATCGTCGTCATCGCGCTTGCGGTGCTCTATCTCCGCAAGGGCGCTGTCATTGCGCGCTATGTCGCCGCGTGCATCATTGGGGTGATGTTCTTCATCATCGCTCCGGTCATGCTCATTGTTCGCGATGGTGCGTGGTACTACGCGTTCATTCCGAACCCCGACATTTATGAGATGGGTGCCTTGGACGCGCGCGTGCTCCTGACGTACGCGCTCGAGTGGATCTGCGTGATCGCCGCGATCCTGCTCGCGATCCCGGACTTCAAGCGGACGCCCGCGCCGTACGTGGTGAGCGCGCCCGTCCCCGCCGGAGGAGCGGCTCCGGCCGGACATGGCCCGGTTCCGTCGGCGACGCCCGAGGGCGCTTCTTCCGAGGCCATGTCCGAGGCCTCGTCCGCCCAGGTGACGAACGCGTCAGGTTTTGCCTCGCCCCAGTAACTGCTCTGGAGTCGCGAAAAAGCGGGTCGCGTGAGCGGCAAGGATCGGACTAACACCACGCTTCTCGACGATGAAAGGACACTGATGACGGACCCCCGATACCCATACTCCGATCTCGTGAGCAGCGAGGCGCAACGGGCTGAGCCGATGTCGACTGGCTCCACGGCAGTCCCGTCCAACGTGCCCGTGGTGACGGAGGGCAAGACCACGGCTTCTCGGCGTGGGGTGAATGCCGCGTGCATCCTCCTGTTCGCGAAGCTGATCCTCCTCGTTGATAAGTTCATCCCCTGGAGCTATGAGTTCTCATGGATGTATGCGTCGCGCACACAAGGGACGTCAATCTGGTTTTGGCTGGTGGTGAATGGCGTTCTCATTGCCCTCCTCATCATCTACCTGGCCAGGCGCGTTAACCTGCTTCGCTACATCGCTGCGGGTATCGCTCTGGTGACACACCTGATTATGCAGCCGTGGACGGCGGTGGCCCTCGGTCTGCCGTGGTACACCCTGTATCCGCCGATGGATCTGCTGTTTTACAGCGGGGTGGACGTCCTGCGGTTGGGGGCAATGTGGGTGCTGTCGCTGACGTGTATCGTGACCGCGATCCGTCTGGCCATCCCGGACCGGAAGCGAGTCGGTCCCGCTGATAGATACTGACCGCTGGGACGTAAATCACCGCACACGGTTTGTGCCCTCCCCCTCGATGCGCTAAAGTATCTAAAGCCGACGCGGGGTGGAGCAGTTCGGTAGCTCGCCGGGCTCATAACCCGGAGGTCGCAGGTTCAAATCCTGTCCCCGCTACCACCACAGACCCGGTCCCGTGAGGGGCCGGGTCTTTTGTTTCACGCCCATGTTTCATGGTGTGAACGTCTTGACGTATACAACCCTCGGCGCGATAGTATTGGCTGTTCGCCATCAGGAACTGCACCTACGGGTGCGAGAGGAATACAGATGAGCACTATCGATCCGTCGCAGCTTACCGCTGCCGACTTGAGCAATCCGGCGCTTTCGGCCCAGGATCTCGCGGACATCACTGCCGCTCGCCCGGACCTGCGTCCCTACGTCGCAACGCACCCGTCGCTGTACCCTGCCCTTGGGCAGTGGCTGGCGGATCAGGGTGTCGTTCCCGCGCAGCCCCCGGCTGCCGAGGAACCGGCTGTCTCCGAGTCCGAGACCCCCGCGGAGGAGGCCGGCGAGCAGGCCGAGCCTTTCGCCGGTGCCCACGAGGACGCGCAGACCGAGGCTGACGCCGCGCCGGCCGAGGCCCCTGCCGAGCAGCCCGCGGTCGAAGAACCGCACGTTGAGGCTCCTGCAGAGCCTGAGGCTCCCGTAGCCGAGGCCTCCGAGGACAACCTTGAGCAGGCAATCCTTGAGGGCACGGCGCAGTCCGAGGCTCCCGCGGGTGACGAGGCCACTCCTGCCCCGTCGACCGAGGAGCAGGTCGCGCAGTCTCCCTTCAGCAACCCGCCGCAGGCAGATGCCCAGGCGCAGGCTCAGCCCCAGGTGGGTGCTCAGCCGCAGGCTCAGCAGGCCCCCTTCGGCCAGCCCCAGTACGGCACTGCTCCTGCGCAGGGTCAGCCTCAGTTTGGCGGCCAGCCGCAGCAGGGCCAGCAGGCTCCTTTCGGCCAGCCTCAGCCCGGCCAGCAGGGTCAGCCTCAGCCTGGCCAGCAGGCTCCTTTCGGCCAGCCTCAGCCCGGCCAGCAGGGTCAGCCTCAGTTTGGCGGCCAACCGCAGCAGGGCCAGCAGGCTCCCTTCGGTCAGCCTCAGCCCGGCCAGCAGCAGTACGGTCAGCCGGGTTACGCTCCGGCGGGTCCGTCGGCGGGCCAGCAGTTCGGTGCTGCGGCCCAGCAGTTCGGCGCCGCCGCGAACTCGGCGTTCAACCAGTTCCAGACGGCCGTCGTGGCTGAAACGGGCAAGGTGAGCGGTCGTTCCGTTCGCGCGACCTACTCGCTCATCGGCATCGCCGCGTCGGCGGTGCTGATCCTCGTCTCGATGCTGCTGCCTTACGTCACTAGTGACTATGGAAGTGCGTCGATGTTCACCGCGAAGGGTGGGTACTCGGCATTCCACCTCGTCCTGCTGATGGCTGTCGTCGGCTTGGGCGTCGCCTACTGGTTTACGAATCAGAAGTGGGCCTACCTGTCGGCGGGCATCGGCGCGCTTGTGGTGGCGTTGCTTGGTGTTATTCAGTTCATAGTTGCGCTCACTTATGACTTCTTTGACGCGGGCTTTGGCGCGTTCATGCTGGGGCTGTTCTCTATCGCGATTGGCGTCGCGGGCGGTTTCCTGCTCATGGAGCTGACGAGTGGCGCAGTCGCACCGATCAACAACCCGAATGCCTTTGGTGGCGCGTTCGCCGGTGTTCAGATGGGCCAGCAGCAGGGCCAGTTCGGCCAGCAGCAGGGTGGCTTCCAGGCTCCCCAGGCTGGTCAGCCTCAGTATGGCCAGCAGCAGGGCGGCTTCCAGGCTCCCCAGGCCGGTCAGCCTCAGTATGGCCAGCAGCAGGGCGGCTTCCAGGCTCCCCAGGCTCCCCAGGCCGGTCAGCCTCAGTTCGGCCAGCAGGCTCAGTTTGGCCAGCAGCAGGGCCAGCAGCCCCAGCTGGGCGACAAGCCCTACAATCCTTTCGGTCCTCAGGCATGATGCGCTGAGAGTCTGATGGTACGAACGAGGGGCCCGCGGTGATCCGCGGGCCCCTCGTCTATGCTGTGACTCTATTCGTCGTCGTCTTCGCTGATGTCGACGCCTGCGACCCCATCGAGGTCGGCGAGGGTGGTCACCAGCAGGGAGCGGGAGAGGTCCTGGCGCGTCGCCGCAGTGAATCGGGCGGTGGTCGCGCGGTCACTTGAATCCGTGCGGGTCGACACGGCCGAGACCGTCCAGCCCAGGGAAGAGACCTCGCTTAGCAGCGTGGAGAGGACGCCGTGCCCGGGCGTGTAATGGACGGTGAGCGTGACCTTGTGGCCATGCGTGCGCATGAGGATGAACTGAACGAGGGGCGTCAGGAGGGCGATGACGATGAAGTGGAGGATTGTTCCGGCCAGGGCGAGCCACCACAGGCCTGCGCCACACGCCATGCCGATCGCCGCGGTCTCCCAGATGGTGGCCGCAGTCGTGAGTCCTCGAATCGCGCCGTGACGGGTGAGGATGATGCCCGCGCCCAGGAAGCCGATGCCCGAGACGATCTGCGAGGCGACGCGCGAAGGGTCGTAACGGGTGATGCCGTCGACGAGGATGTCGGAGAAGCCGTACTTGGAGATGAGCATCATGAGGCAGGCGGTCAGGCCGACGATGGCCTGCGTTCGAATGCCTGCGCTCTTGCCTCGGATCTGTCGCTCGAGGCCGATGGACGCAGAGAGGACGAGGGCGAGGAGCATCCAGCCGATGCTCATCAGGGATTGCGTCATAGGAACCTCCTGTGGTGGCGTGGGTGGGTTTAGTGTAACTGCCCAGCGTGTGTGTGGCTCATTTGGCGGGGACGAGGCCGTGGTGGGCACTGGGGTGACAAAGCGGAAGGGGAGCCCCGGCCTCGTTAAAGAATGAGAAAAGAATCTACCAACGTCGACACAAGCGGTTGTGGGACTAAGATGGGACTCGACGATCAACAGATGAGGAACCGACTCATGGCTACCCCCACTCCCGACGACATCGCCAGCGATGTGCGCGAGCGCTCCAACACGGCGCTCAAGCGCGGCCTGGCGTCGCGTCACATGCAGATGATCGCCATCGGCGGAGCGATCGGCACGGGCCTGTTCCTGGCCTCCGGTAGGACGGTCTCGAACGCCGGTCCGGGCGGTGCTCTTCTCGCTTACGCGGCGATTGGCCTGATGGTGCTACTCCTCATGCAGTCCCTGGGCGAGATGAGCGCGCACCAGCCGGTCGCGGGCTCCTTCCAGACGTTCGCCACGAAGTTCGTCTCCCCGTCCTTCGGTTTCGCGATGGGGTGGAACTACTGGTTCAACTGGGCGGTCACGGTGGCCGCGGACCTCGTGGCATCGGGCCTGGTCATGGCCTATTGGTTCCCGTCCGTACCCTCGTGGATATGGGCAGTGGTTTTCCTGGTCATCGTCGTCGGGCTCAATGCGCTCTCGGCGAGGGTCTATGGTGAGGCCGAATTCTGGTTGGCCGCCATCAAGGTCGTCATTGTCATCGTCTTCGTCCTGTCGGGCGTCTTCATGATCGCCGGAGTGATGGGCGACAACTCTCCGGGTCTGTCGAATTGGACGATCGGGGACGCGCCCTTCCACAACGGTTTCGTGGGCGTCATCGCGGTCTTTATGATCGCGGGCTTTTCCTTCCAGGGCACGGAGCTGGTGGGCGTGGCCGCGGGCGAGTCTGAGAATCCGCGCAGGGACGTGCCGCGCTCGATTCGCACGGTGTTCTGGCGCATCATGTTCTTCTACATCGGCGCGATCGCCGTGATCGGCACGCTGCTGCCGTACACGGACCCGAGCCTGCTGAGAGCAGCTGATGATTCGGCGAACAACATCGCACAGTCGCCCTTCACGCTCGTGTTTGCGCGCATGGGAATCGGCGCGGCGGCCGCCGTCATGAACGCCGTCATCCTCACGTCGATCCTGTCCGCCGGTAACTCGGGCCTGTACGCGGCCTCGCGCATGTTGCACTCGATGGCCCTCAAGCGCCAGGCGCCCGCGATCTTCGCGCGCGTCACCAAGGGCGGCGTGCCCGCCTATGCGATGGCGGTGACGACGGTGATGGCGGCGTTGGGCTTCCTCACGCAGCTGGTCTTCAACGACGCGTACATCTGGCTGGTGAACATCGTCGGTATTTCCGGCATCATCATGTGGCTGGGCATCGCGGTCAGTCATCTTCGATTCCGCCGCGCGTACCTGCTGCAGGGGTATCGCCTCGAGGATCTGCCGTATCGGTCGCCGTTCTTCCCGGCCGGCCCGATCATCGCTTTCGTCATGTGCCTGGTCGTCATGGCCGGACAGAACTATGAAGCGGTGCTTCACGGCCAGGTCTGGGAGGTTGCCTCCTCCTATAT
This sequence comes from uncultured Actinomyces sp., assembly GCA_963531605.1. GTDB lineage: Bacteria > Actinomycetota > Actinomycetes > Actinomycetales > Actinomycetaceae > Pauljensenia. The sequence goes on along the minus strand of CAUSHZ010000018.1, from coordinate 5,111 downwards.
CGGCCTGCCGCTGTTCGGCGTGGTCTGGTTGGGCTACCACGTGGCCCGCAAGGATCGGGTGCTGCCGCTGGCTGAGATGGACGTGGCCCCCGTGGAGATCGAGCCTGTCGCTCGATAACGGGGACGAGGCCGGGGCAGGGTGCGCAGCGCGGGCCCGGTGCGCGGCTTGTCACCCCTGGGCGCTGCCCGGCGTGGCGGTGCGTGAGCGGCGTGGCACTTCATAGGATGGGGCCATGATCAACACGCGACGCATTCTTGCCGTGACCTCCCTGTCCGCCCTCGCCCTGGGTGTTGCCGCCTGCTCCCCGCAGGGCACGCAGCCCCAGTCGGGGTCGGCGGCCTCGTCCGCTTCCCCGAGCGCTTCCGCCTCTCAGAGCGATATGCCCGCCCAGAGCGGCGCTGGCCCCCAGAGCGGCGTGCCCGACGAGGGTAACCAGGCCCCCGAGGTCAACGTCGCCGACAACGATCAGCGTTGCGACCTGACGAACCTGCAGCCTTCCATCGACTCTCAGCAGGAGGCGGGTGGCACCTCCTACGTGGACATCGGCTTCACGAACGAGGGACCCTCGTGCTGGATTGACGGCTTCCCGCAGATTGTTTTCTCCGGCGGCGGCACGGTTCTTTCGACGGCCGTGCGCGATGGCGAGGATCCTGGCAACGTCTACACGATCGCTCAGGGTGGCCGCGTGGGCGTGACCCTGACGGCAGAGTCGACGGATGGAGTCGACGGATGTAACCCCGCCGATTCGGAGCTGGTCGACATCATGCCCGAGGCCGGCACCGGCGCGACGAGCCTGCAGCTGACCCTGCGTGTGTGCCAGGAGATGCCATCGGTGTCAGTGAGCCCCTTCGAGCCGCGTTCCTGAGGACAAAGGTGCCACTTCTACGATGTAGGCGGGCGGCGGGACGGATGAGTCTCGCCGCCCGCCCGCATCAATGAGCGTGTTTGTTCACCCTACGTTCTCGCGGTCATTTCTGGTGACGGAATATGAGATTTGGGCGTGTGCTGCTACGCTGAACCAGATGGAAGAAGTCGCGCATCCGCAGCGTCACACCGAGGCGACCGCGTCGGTGCGCGTGGCCCCTTCTTCGCCGGTGCGCGCGACCAGATCGCGCGTATCCGAGACAACTGAGATCTTTAAGGAGACACTCCCATGGGTATGCGTTCCACGACGCAGGCATTCCAGTTCAACGTGCCGTTCGAGCAGCTGTTCCAGCTCGCTACCCCGGCCGCGCAGTCCGTTCCGAAGGCGACCGTGACGCTCGCCGACCCCAACCGCCAGATTGTCACCTTCGACACCCCGTTCGGCATGATGTCCTGGGGCGAGAAGATCGTTGCGGGCTTCATCCCCTCTGAGGCCGGCACCGTCGTTGAGGTCACCTGCACGACCAAGGGTCTGCCCAACCTCATGCAGGACAGTCTTAACCGCAAGCTGATCGCGCAGTTCGTGACCGCTCTGTCCAACCTCGCGCAGACGCCCGCCGTGGAGGTCGCTCGCTCCTGAGGGCGCGCACTCGCACGACTCGGCCCCGGCCTCGTTCATGAATCGGCGAAGCCGGGGCCGAACCATGCCCGCAGGATCGGAGACGCATGAACAAGTTTGCACCGCCTACAAGCGACGACGACGTCGCTACCGGGACCGTACCCGTCACCCAGTCTGGCGCCGCGCAGCCGGTGCCCGGGCCGAATTCCGCGTGGAACCAAGGGGCACGCACACCGGTTCCTGCGGGGTACCCCGGCGCTCAGATGATGAGGTCGAGCTACGGTACCTTCAAAGAGGTCACAGACAACGATGGGAGATCGCGTGGGCGATGGCTCATCTGGGGTATCGGGCTGACATGCGCTGCGCTTGATATGTCAGTAGGCATCAAGGGTGACAGGTGGCTCTACATGGCGGCTGTGATCATTGGTGCCGTTGTCTGCCTGTTGCTGGGAGTGACGGAGGCAAGCTGGTCGCGCTGCCTTGTCAGCGTCGTATCGACATCCGACGGGACGATCGTCGTGCGTCCCAGCGGCACCAGGACGTTCCTGCGTATCTTTGGAGCCCTCCTTGCCACCGTGGCGGGAGTGTGTTTCTTCTGCTCGCAACTGTTCAGTGTGGATACCGATATCAGGAGTTTCGCTCGAGGTGGCATGCTGACGGCCGTAGTTGTCGTGCTCTACTTGCTCAGCAAGATCGGCGGGCCGCAGAGTCGCGAGTGCATCGTCGTCAGCCAGCAGCGCGTGGACCTGTGGGGCAAGGGCGGCATCCACTACTCGATCCCGTGGCGTGACCGGCCCACTGTGATCGGGCAGCGCAATAACCGCAAGAGCCTGCTGATCGGTGCGGGGCAGGACGTCGAATGCCTCGTCGTGTTCACAAGCCTGCGGATCCGGCCGTCGCGTGTGCGGAGCCTGCTCGCCTACTACCAGACGACGCCGGGTGCGCTCGACCGCCTTTCCGCCCCCGAGGCACGCGACGAAGCAATGATGGCGCTCGGCTGGCGCAAGCGTTGAACCCGTCGTGCTCGCCTGAGTGCACGACTCGGCCCCAGCCTCGTTCATGAATCGACGAGGCCGGGGCCGAGTCTTGTGCGCAGCGCGCGGGCACTGCTCCCTCCCCGGCTGTGCCCGCGCCGGGGAGGAAAGGAAGGGCGGTTACTGCCCGGAGGTGTCTGTGAGCGTCCAGCGCTGCGACTTGGAGGAGTCGGAGCACTGCGAGATGACCGCCTGCGTGGCATCGCGTGTCTTGTCGCCCGGGATCGTCAGGCACAGGCCGGGGCTGGGATGCGGAGATAGGCACTTTTCGGAGTGCGAGGGGCCACAGATGTGGGGTCGTGCCGTAAGCTAATTTATGCGGTCCGAACCTCGGGTTGATAGTGGGCTTGCAGAGATGAAAAAGACCAAGTCGGGGTGCAGTTCATGCGCTCTACGCCGGAAATGAGGACACCGTGGCGGCAGTGATCGAGCGAGCCGAGCTGCATAAGACAATCTGGCGCATCGCCAACGACCTGCGTGGCAGCGTGGACGGGTGGGACTTCAAGAGCTACGTCCTGGGCTTCCTGTTCTACCGCTTCATCTCGGAGAACCTGACGGATTACGTGAACGCCTCCGAGCGCGAAGCGATCCTCGCTGAAGGCGGAACCTCTGAAGAGGCCGCGGCCTTCGATTATGCGACCCTCAGCAACGAGGATGCGGAGGCAGCGCGCGAAGGCATCGTCAAGGAAAAGGGCTTCTTTATTCGTCCCTCGGACCTGTTTGGAAACGTGCGCGCTCAGGCTGCCGGTGACGAGAATCTGAACGAGACCCTCTCCTACGCCTTCCGCTTCATCGAAAACTCGGCGAGGGGCAGCGGATCCGAGTCGGATCTGCGTGGCCTCTTCGACGATGTTGACGTGAACTCTACGAAGCTCGGGAACACGGTCGCCCAGCGCAACGCGAAGCTCGTCAAGATCATGGATGCTGTCGGCGATCTGCCTCTGGAGCACGGTGCTGCGCAGATCGATGCCTTCGGTGATGCCTACGAGTACCTCATGACCATGTATGCCTCGAGTGCGGGCAAGTCGGGCGGTGAGTTCTACACGCCCCAGGAGGTCGCCGAGGTCCTCGCGACCCTCGCCCTGGATGGGCGCTCCGACGTCACGCGCGTGTACGATCCCTGCGCGGGATCGGGGTCCCTGCTCCTGAAGTTCGCGAAGCTTCTCGGGCCGTCGAGTAGCCGTCAGTATTTCGGTCAGGAGATCAACCTGACGACGTACAACCTGTGCCGTATCAACATGTTCCTGCACGACGTCAACTTCTCGAACTTTGACATCGCGCTGGGGGACACCCTGACGGAACCGGCCCACTGGGACGATCAGCCGTTCGACGCGATCGTCTCGAACCCTCCGTATTCGACGAAGTGGGTGGGCAAGGACGACATCGCTCTCATTAATGATCCGCGCTTTGCGCCGGCGGGTGTGCTGGCCCCCAAGTCCAAGGCTGACTTGGCCTTCACCATGCACATGCTGCACTGGCTGGCCGAGGACGGAACGGCTGCGATCGTCGAGTTTCCGGGCGTCCTGTACCGCGGAGCCGCCGAGGGGAAGATCCGCAAATACCTGGTGGAAAACAACTTCGTGCACGCGGTCATCCAGCTGCCGCCGGACCTGTTTTTCGGGACGACGATCGCGACCTGCATCATCGTGCTCAAGAAGGCACGCCCCGATCACAGCGTTCTGTTCGTGGATGCGTCCGCCGAGTGCGTGCGTGAGGGAAATAAGAATCGCCTGACGGCGGAGAACCAGCAGCGAATCCTTTCCCTCGTGTCGCAGCGCCAGGCCGTCGACCACGTGGCCGCCCTGGTGTCCATCGACGACATTAAGGACAATGACTGGAACCTGTCGGTCTCCTCCTACGTCGAGCCCGAGGACACTCGCGAGCAGGTGGACATCGTCGAGCTGAACACTCGGATCGCCGGCATTGTGGAGCGCCAGCGCGAGCTGCGCGCCTCCATCGACGCGATCGTCGCGGAACTGGAGGCGGACCGATGAGCCGCCTCGCCGAGCTGATCGCGCAGTTGTGCCCGGATGGGGTGGAGTTTCGGCGTCTCGATGAATTGTTTGCAACTCGGAATGGGTATACGCCTTCTAGAAGTGATATGTCTGCGTGGGATTCTCATGATATTCCATGGTTTCGGATGGAGGATATCCGGGAGAATGGAGGGATTCTGGATCGCGCTATGACTTATGTTTCGTCTAGTGCAGTAAAAAATGGGGTCTTATTTCCGGAGAATTCGATGCTTGTGGCAACTTCTGCAACCATCGGCGCGCATGCGTTAATCACTGTTCCGCATTTGTCAAATCAAAGGTTTACGTCGCTTCAGTTAAAAGATGAGTATCGAAAGTGCTTTGACTACCGGTTTTTGTATTACTACTGTTTTATCCTTGATGCTTTCTGTTTGGACCACGTTAATGTTTCCAGTTTTTCGTCTGTGGACATGAAAGCATTTCGCTCGTTTAAATTTCCTCTTGTTCCGCTCGCAGTACAGCGTGAGATTGTGGGAATCTTGGATCAGTTCACGACGCTGGAAGCGGAGCTGGAAGCGGAGCTGGAAGCGGAGCTGGAAGCAAGGCGGACCCAGTTCGAGCAC
>CAUSHZ010000017.1:0-33962 GCA_963531605.1 uncultured Actinomyces sp. | reverse complement strand
TACTCAGAACAACCCTCTCAAAACAAACGGTCCGAAAAACCCAGACCCCTCCATTTGGCGGTCCGAGATGCTGTTTGTCTACCTCAACCCGCCAGCAGGAGTCCTTGCGCCCGAGCGGATCAAATCCACCACCAACAGCTTAGAAGGCGGCATCAACGCCCAGCTCAAACTGCTCGCCAGAACCCACCGCGGCAGATCAGGCGAACGACAACGCCGCATGCTGGATTGGTGGCTCTACTTAAAAACGGAACTGCCTGACGATCCAGTACGAATCGCCAGGCAGTCCGACTGGGGCCAGGGCCAACTCGCCAAAGTATCCACCCTGACCCAAACCGAGAACCAAGCCGACCACGAAACAGGACGCCCAGCCCTCTACGACAACGCTATCGACACCGACTACACCCACTCAATCGGCATTCAAAAAGGCCAAATCTAACCCCCGCGACACGCCGAGCCAGACACACATTTTGACCCTTAACCCTTGATGTCAATATCGTATCGTCTATTGGTGTCTAATGTCAATCAGGCATAGTTGTGTGGGGCCTCATAGAGGGCTATCACGTGCTGTCGCTGCTCGAGCCCTTCCCAAAAGAGAAGACCGACTCTGGATCCCCGTTGCGGGGTAAGAGCCGGTTCTGGTGACCCCCATTATAGGCGGCCCTTGCTGCGTGCGTCAGCCCTGGGCCTGCTGGCCCGGGTCGTTGCACATGGTGATGCCCTCGAAGCCGGCGGCGCCCAGCACCTGGAAGATGTCGTCGAGGAGGACCATCGGCTCCGCCGTGCCCGCCGCGAACTCGGGGTGGCGGATCTCGATGGCAGCCATGCCGCGCGGGTCCGTGACCGGCTCGGTATCGAACTTCTCCGACAGCAGCCGGTTTGCCTCCTCCAGGTCGGCGGGGGATCCGAACGCCCAGGTGACGGCCTTGTTGCCCGCTCCCGTTGGCGTGCGGTGAATAAACATGCGCGTCATGAGAATGTGGCGGCCGTAGCGGGGGAACATGTCGCCCACGCGGGTGAACAGCGCGATATCGGCCAGCTCCCCGCCCAGCGACGAATCTACGAGCGCGTACGCGTACGCTCCGATGCCGCGCAGGGTCAGCGCATCCGCGAGGAGGCCCATGACCTCGTCTCCGAAAGGTTCGGGCTGGAAGTACACGCCCTCGCCAACCTCCGGAGCATCCGGACCGAGCAGCGTGATGTCGAAGCCCGCGTCCGCCAGCGCGTCCCGCACGAGCGCAACGTTGTGCTCCGGGAAAGGGTGCAGCGCGGCCGCGTTCGCGGCGATACGCTCGATAAACACGTAGGTGGAAAAACCAAGCTCAGCCATGCGCTCATTGTAAGCGCCAGGCCAGCCGGTCATGCGACGAGGCCGCGGCCCCCCGGGCGGTCAGGCGACCACGAGGGGAGGCCACGGCCTCGTCAAGGAAGGAGAGTCAGCGCAGGCACAGGCCCTGTTCGTTGAGGACCTCCATGATGGGGGAGACGTGCGCGCCGCCCACGCCGATGTTGGTGGCGACCAGGTGAGAGAAGGACTCGAGGCGCGAACCCGAGCGCAGATCGGAGTACTCGGTGACCTCGCGGTCGTAGTCGGCGAGCGTCTCGGAGTAGGACTCGACGCGCGGGTACGTGTTCTCAGCGGTCATGACGGACAGAGGCATGCGCGGCTTCTGGCCGGGATCCTGGTCCGGGTGACCCACGAGCAGACCGACAACAGGGAAGGTCAGTTCGGGAAGCTGAAGAACCTTCACGACCGAGCGCGGATCGGCGAGGATTGAGCCGAGGTAGACGGTGCCCAGGCCCATCGACTCGGCGGCCACGACCACGTTCTGAGCCGCCAGCAGCGCGTCCTCGAGCGCCGTGAGGAACAGGTTGATCGACCCCAGGGCCTCCGAGGAGACGCCCTGCTCGGCGCGGATGCGGCTGTTGCGGTACAGGTCGGCGACGAAGATAAACAGGTCGCCCTTCGTGCCGCCCACGTAGGGCTGGCCGGACGCGGCGCCGATCGCCTCGCGCACCTGCGGGTCCGTGATGTGCAGGACCGTGCAGGACTGCAGGAACGAGGAGGTGGCCGTGTGGCGCGCCACGTCCATGAGGGTCTCAACCTTGGCGTCGGTGAGCGGCTGGTCCTTGTAGGCGCGGATCGTGCGGTGGGCGAGCTGGCTCGCAATCGTCTCGTTTGTCATGCGTTCATTCTACGATTGGGTGCGTGAAACAGATAGATCCTTTCGGTCCTTTTGCGCTGGCAACAAACGTTATTCCCGTCGCCGTGCCCTCCCCGGCCGGCGAGCTGAGCGGCCTGCTGACCGGCCCGAGCGCCCCCGCCCTCGTCGATGGGACCCCCACGATTTCCGCGGCCTCATCACCGGACGCGGCGGGGGAGAACCGAGCGCTCCTCGTCCCCGGGTACACGGGATCCAAGGAAGACTACGCCCCGGTCCTGCCGTTCCTCGGGGAGGCGGGCTGGGACACGCTCGCCTACTCGCAACGAGGCCAGGGCGGGTCCGCCGCGCCTGCCGGCCTGGGCGCGTACGGGATGAGCGACTTTGTCGGTGACCTCATCGCCGTCGCCGAGGCCTGGGCCGGGACCACGGGTCGCGTCCACCTCGTGGGCCACTCCTTCGGCGGCATCGTCGCGCGTGCGGCCGTCGTCGCTCGCCCCGACCTCTTCGCCTCCGTCACCCTGTTCTGCTCGGGTCGGGCCGTCTACGACTGGATGAACACCCTGCCGATCCTCGACCCCCTGCCCACGGGCCCCGGCGCGCGCCAGCAGGTGCTGCGCACCTACTTCCCGGACATGAACTTCGACGAACCCGGAGTTGGGTGGGCGGAATTCCAACGTATCCGCGCGCTGGACACGGCCTCGGAAAACCTGGTGGGCATCGCCCGCATCCTCTCCCAGCTGCGCCCCGACACCCCGGCGCTCGCGGCCACGGGCGTGCCCGTGCACGTGCTGTACGGGGACCAGGACGAGATCTGGCCGCCGTCGTGGTATGCGGAGGAGGCCGCCGACCTGGGGGCCCGCGAGAGCATCATCCGCGGTGGTGCGCACAGTGCTCAGCTGCAGTTCCCGCGCCAGTGGGCGGAGTTTGCCAGTTCGTACTGGGCGGACGTGGAATCGGGGGCGCTGGTCTGGTCCATGTGACGCGAGATGTTGTGACATCGTTCCAAAACGGGCCTTGTGATGCGTATCGATGAGGATGGATGCTTAGTATTGTGCTTATGAACAAGCGTTCCATCCTCACAGCAGTGCTGGCGCTCGGCCTGGGCATCTCCGCCCTGACCGGCTGCGCCACCGATTCCGATTCCGCTCACTCCTACGTGACCCCGAAGGACGTTAAGACGGTCGAGCGTCCCATCGCTCAGATCGACGACAGCGGCATCAAGGTCCCCGAGAAGCGCGACCTGAAGATCAAGCTGGCCGAATCCGACAAGGCCGCCAAGTGGAAGATCGAGGTCTCTGACCCGACCGCGCTTGAGGTCGGCAAGTCCGAGAAGAACATCGTCACCCTGCACCCGCTGCGTGCGCTGGGCGAGGAAGACGACCCGATCACCGTGACCCTGACCGATCCGGACGGCATCAGCACCGAGATCACCGTCGTTATCACGCCGGGCGCCAACTGATTCCATACTGACAACGCTTCGGGCCCAGGATCTGCGGATCCTGGGCCCTGTGCGTTATCCGTCTGCGCCACGGCTACTTACAAAGCGTTAACGAATTCCCGCAGTGCGCGTAGCGGTAGCATCAGGTGATTCTCTGCTCCTGGGCAGGGTACAAACTGTGAGCACTGGTTGAGGTAGAACTCGCGTGCCTGGTCATTTGCGCCGTGGACCAGGAGGGCAGCGAATCCCACCTCATCGCTGAGCTTGTAGGCGCGCAAGAGAGCGTCTTTGAGGAGAGCTGCGCCTATGCCTCGTCCCTGCGCGCGCTGATCGACGGCGAGTCGCGCGAGGAGGAGAACTGGGCATGGCTCCGGGCGTTGGCCAGGTTTGAGGGCATCTGGGAGTTTGCTGCGCTGCACTGCCCCCATCGATAGGGCGTAGAAACCAAGTGTCTCTGGTTCCTGCGTTGTGACGAAGACGCGAGCGTTTCCGGCTCGGTGATTCTGCCACGCAAATCGGTGGAACCAATCGTCGATCTCAGTGTTGCCCGATTGGAAGCACGACCGGTCGTCCCTCCGCTCGAGCGGCCGCGGCTCTTGCAGGACTGATACGTACATCAGTTTTTGGAGGCGCTCGGTGTGTTCAGGTCGATGTGAGTGCCGAAGGGCGAGGGGCGATCAAAGAGTTTGCGCAGCTTGGGATCGTCCGTCGGCGAGGCCGCAAGGATTTCTTCGAAGCGGGCGTGCTCCTCTTCGTTCAGAATGAAGAAGCGCTGGTCGGCGAGACGTCGCTCTGCCTCCAATGTGGCTGCGGAGAGGACGAAATCGCTGATGCTACGAGACGTGTATGTAGCCGCGCTGCGAATGAGAGTGTTCTGTTCCTCGGTGAGGCGTAGTTCCAGACGCTGTGTCTTTGCAATGCTCATATCAATTCCTCTTTCGCTCGTACGGACATTATCCGTACATATAGATACCTTAGCATCTGCGGTGCGAGTGGGCTAGCTCTTTGACCTGAAAGGATCCCTGCGGGAATGGACCACGTTGCGAGTGGATGAGAAGGGGGTGGCCAACGATGAGTTGGCCACCCCCTCTGGTTTCCCGTGTCTCAGTGCAGGATGCGCGCCAGGAAGTCCCGGGTTTCCTGCTCGCGCGGGTTGTCGATGACCGGCTCGGGCGGGCCCTGCTCGACGATCTGGCCGCCGCGCAGGAACACGACGCGGTCGGCCGCCTGGCGGGCGAAGCTGATCTCGTGCGTCGCCATGAGGATGGTCGAGCCCTGCGCCTTGATCTCGCGCACGAGGTCGAGGACCTCGCCGACGAGCACCGGGTCCAGCGCCGCCGTGATCTCGTCCAGCAGGAGAAGCTCTGGGTTCGTGGCGAGCGCGCGTGCGATGGCGACGCGCTGCTGCTGGCCACCCGACAGGCGATCCGGGTACTCCTTCGCCTTGTCCTTCAAGCCGATGCGGTCCAACAGCTCCAGGCCGCGCGCGTGCGCGCGATCCTTCTCCCAGCCGTGCACCTTGCGGGCCGCGAGCGTCACGTTGTCCAGCACCGACATGTGCGGGAACAGGTTGTAGTGCTGGAACACGACGCCGATGCGCGCGCGGATCTTGTCCGCGTTCGCACGCGGGTCTGTGATGTCTTCGCCGGCCAGGAAGATCTGGCCGTCGTCCACCCGCTCCAGCAGGTTCGCGCAGCGCAGCAGCGTCGACTTACCCGAGCCCGACGCGCCCAGGAGGACCACGACCTCGTGCGCGGCGACGTCCAGGTCGAGGCCGCGCAGGACGACGTTGTCACCGAAGCGCTTGACGACGCCGACGGCGCGCAGGACCGGGGTCGTGTTGTCCGAGGCGGGGGAGGCCTCGTTCATCGTGGGGACCGACATCAGACGGTGCCTCCCATCTGCTCGCGCTTACGCAGTCGGGCCGTGTACCAGTCCGACAGGCGAATGAAGGGGAACGACAAGATGATGAACAGCAGGCCGGCGACGACGTAGGACGTCATGTTGTAGGTCTTGGCCTGGACCATCTGGGCCGAACGGATCGCGTCGACCGCGCCCAGGACCGAGATCAGGCCGACGTCCTTCTGCATGGAAATGAAGTCGTTCATGAGGGCGGGCGTGACCTTGCGGATTGCCTGCGGCACGATGATCATCCGCAGCGTCTGGCCGTGGGACAGGCCCAGCGAGCGCGCCGCGTAACGCTGGGAGGGGTGCACGGAGTCCAGGCCCGCGCGCAGCACCTCGGCGACGTACGAGGAGTACGTGAGGATCAGCGCGACCGTGCCCAGGAACGCGGTCGGGATGCGCGTCGTCGGGTTGAGCGCGGGGATGCCGAAGCCGATCAGGTAGAGGACGACCAGGAAGGGGACGCCTCGGAAAACGTCCGTGTACGCGGCCGCCAGGAAACGGATCGGGAAGAACACGGGACCGGCCAGTGTGCGTGCGGCCGCCAGCAGAGTCGCAAAGACGGCGACACCCAGAACCGCGATCAGCAGGATCCGAATGTTGAGCCACAGGCCGGACAGGACCTGGGGGAAGGCCTCGACGAAGTACTTGCCGTTGAAGAAGGTGTTGCGGGTGGCCTCCCACCCGTCGGAGTTGACAACCACGGCGATGAGGATTCCGGCGACCACGATCGTGGAGGCCAGGGAGATGAGAATCGACCGGACTGTCTGCTTGCGCCGATAAGCGCGGCGGCCACGCTCCACCGCTGAAACGGGGGGCGTGGCCGTCGCGTCACTCGAGTAGTCACTCATGAGTGTGGGGCCTCACTTGAGGGTGGGCACGTTCTGTGCCTCGTTCAGCCACTTTTCCTGCAGCTCAGCGAGCTTGCCGGACGAGGCCAGGCGATCGACCGCGGCGGAGACTGTGGGGGTGAGCTTGGAGCCCTTGGGCAGGACGATTCCGTATTGCTCGCCGCCCGTCGTGTCGTCGAACTGGCCGATGATGACGCCGTCATCGATCTGCGCGGAGACCATGTAGAACGCGGTCGGCAGGTCGACGACGATCGCGTCCACGCGGCCCGTCTGCAGGGCCAGGACCGTGTCGTCGGAGGAGTTGAACATCTGCAGCTTCTGGCTCAGGCCGGACTCCAGGTGATCGGAGGCGAACTGCTGCGACGTCGTGCCGGCCTGGACGCCGATGAGGACGTCCTTGAGGTCGGCGATGGACTTCGCGTCGGCGGCCGGGGTGCCAGCCTTGGTGATGATCGCCGAGGTGGTCGTGTAGTACGGGGACGTGAAGTCGACGGCGTTCTTGCGCTCGTCGGTGATGGAGAACTGCTGAATGTTCAGGTCCCAGTCCTTGGCACCGGGGGTGATCGACGAATCGAAGGTGGCGCGCACCCACTGGACGTTGTCGGCGCTGTAGCCGAGTTCCTCGGCCAGGGCGTAGATGACGGCCGACTCGTAGCCTTCGCCCGAGGCCGGGTCGTTGTCCAGGATCCACGGCGAGTAGGCGGGATCGGAGGTGGCGACGGTGAGCTTGCCTTCCGTCACGGTCGGCAGCGCGCCGGGGCCGTAGGTCTGCTCGGCGTCGGCGGAAGAAGAGGAGCTCGTGCCGCCCGTGCAGGCGGCCAGGCCGAGGGCCGCGACGGCGGCAACGGCAGCGAGGGAACGGACAGAGCGGCGCATGGGGCCTCCCAGTGACGTGAGGAAATCCGCCGGTGAGGGCGGGTCTGACTCGATGAGAGTATCGGTGCGCCGAAAAACGCGCTGGCGTCGTTTCGCAGCACGAAACAATGGAACGAGGCCTGGGCTGGGAAAACGTTGGGATCGTTGGGGTTTCGTGGGGTTGGGGGATGGGACACAGTGCCGTGCGGGCATGCGAAAGGGCCGGGCCGCATTGGCCCGGCCCTCCCGTCAGATCACTTCTGGAACTTATCCTTCAGGTCGGAGACAGCCTCGCTCGCCTTCTCCTTGGCGGCCTCGACAGCCTCGGTCGCCTTGTCCTTGGCGGTCTCGGCGGCCTCGCTCGCCTTGTCCTTGGCCTTCTCGAGACCCTCTTCAGCCTGCTTCTTCAGATCTTCCAGACCCATGCTTCCTCCTTGGAACGAGCCGCCCGTATGAGTCGAGCGGATGGTCTCACCCTATGCTGGAACCGTGGTGCTCGCGCGTTCAAGGCGCCCAGCGGCGCGATCGTTCCCTGTGCGTCCGAGCCGTGGAATATTGTGCCGTCGGGTTTAGGCTCCCTCGGCGAGCTTCCAGTCGTCGAAGGTGAACTCGGGGGAGACGACGCAGGTGGCCAGCGCGTAGTCGCCGCGGGCGAAGGTGCGCTGCCAGGTGCCGGCCCTCACGAGGACCTGCACGGGGTTGGTCGGATCGGAGACCTGCGCGCCGTCCGGAGAACCCAGCGTGACGATGCGCGGGTCGGCCGTGGGGGCGTCCCCGCTGCCTCCTAGGTGCACCTCGAGGGCTCCGGGCCCCGACCAGATCCACAGCTCGTCGGAGTGCACGAGGTGCCAGCGGGCCTCCTCGTCGCACTCGAGGAGGAAGACGATCGCGGAGGCGCTGTGGCGGCGCCCGCGCGGCGTGTCCACGTGGGCGGGTGCGGTCCACGTGCGGCGGTAGTGGCCGCCCTCGGGGTGGGGCGCCAGGCCCATGGCGTCAATCAGCGGGGATACGTCGGTCATGCGAAGCTCCAAACGAAGGGAAAGGGAGGCTGAGCGAAAGGGAAACGAAGGAGTCAGCGCGAGGCCGAGTAGCGCACGCGCCCGGACACGACGGTTTCGACGACGCGACCGGCGCCGTGGCGGGCGACGGTGTCGATGGTCTCCACGATCGAGGTGACGGGCACGTCGACGACGCACATGTCGGCGACGGCGCCCGACTGGAGCTGACCGAGGCGGTCGGGGCCGGTCGCCAGGCCCATCGCGGTGGCGCCGCCCAGGGTCGCGGCCTGCAGGAGGCGGCGCGCCAGGTCCTGGTCCTCGTAGCCCTGAGAACGCGCCAGGTCGAAGAGGAGGGCGACGTCCTCGAGCAGGTCGAGGGAGGGGGAGGAGGACAGGGAGTCCGTGCCCACCGCGATCATGTTGCCCTCGGTGAGGTAGGCGGCCACGGGCGGCGCGTCCAGGCCGATCACGCGGTTTGAGCGTGGGCACAGCGCCACGGCCGTCTGGCGGGCGCGCAGTCGCCTGCGGTCGTCGGCGCGCATGTACACGCCGTGGGCGACGTGGCAGTCGGGCCCGAGGACGCCCAGCTGATCGACGAACTGTGTCGAGGAGAAGCCGCCCCCGCGCGAGCGCATCGCCGTGAACGACGAGGAGTGCTCGCTCTTCCACAGGTCGGCCAGCGCGGTCGTGCGCGTCTCGGACCATTCGGCCTCGGAGTGGGACTCGCCCAGGTGAATGTGGATGCGCATGCCGCGTCGCCTGGCCATGTCCGGCAGATCCAGCAGCGGCTCGGCGTCGAGGGAGTAGGGGGCGTGCGGGGAGATGCCCACGGCCGGAGGGGTCGGCATGGCGTCGAGGGACGCGGAGACCTCGCGTTCGCCTCGGGCCCGCCACTCCTCGTTCGACCAGCTCATGACCTCCCAGTAGGCGACGCCGTGCAGCCCGGCGTCGTGCAGCGCCGAGGCCGCGGCCGCGTCCGTCACCACGTCGGCGGCGGCGGTCGTGCCGCTCTCCAGGAGCAGGCGCGCGCCCGCGGCCGCGTCGCCTCCCCAGTCCAGGCCGCCCGCGTCGTACACCTCGTCGAAGGCGCGCGCCCAGTCGTCGAAACCCCGATACTGCCCCGCGCCCACGGACGCCATGCCCGTGTACTGCAGGTGCGTGTGCGCATTGACGAGGCCGGGGAGCAGCACGCCGTCAAAGTGGCGTTCGGTGAAGGAAAGGCCGCGCTGCGTGAGCGTTTCGATGACCCAGTCGCGCGCTCCCACGTGCTCGATGCGCCCGTCGCGCACGGCGACAGCGCCGTCGAGGATCGAGGGGGCGGTGATCGGGATGACCATGCCGGCGGACCAGACGACCACGTCGCTCATGGGGGGCCTTTCAGTGGGGGACGCTGACTATCAGTGTAGGAGCGGGGCGGGGGCGCCCGCCCGCGGGTGGGCGTGAGCTGCGACTATGACAGGGACAGGGCGGCCAGCGCTGCCGCGGCCACCGCGTCGTCGGCCTCGCGCGGCAGGTCGTGCAGGCCGGGAGCCAGCTCGCCTTCGCGGGTCAGAAGCTCGCGCAGGGACGCGAGCTGCACGCCGAAGCTCATGTCCATGATCTCGATGGGGTTTCCCTCGCCCGCCGTGTAGTTGATGCCCTCCCCGCGCTCGAGGACGCGCAGCGTCTTGCCGGAGGGGCTGGTCAGGGTCTGTACGTGGGGGTCGCCCGACTCGGCCATGACCCAGGAGGCGGCCACTGCCTCGTCGATGGACACCTCTCCGTCGACGCCGCCGGCGACCGTGACGATCGCGCCTTCGGGCGCCGCCTCCAGCGCGCTCAGCGGGATCGTCGAGCGCTCGCCCGTCGCGGAGATCAGCATGTCGGCGCTGGGGGCGGCCTCTTCCAGCGAGGCCACGGCGAACCCGTCCATCGACGCCTGCAGGGCGCGCACGGGGTCCAGCTCCACGACGGTCACGGCCGCGCCGAGCGCCGCGCCGAAGCGCGCGCAGCCGCGCCCCACGTCGCCGTAGCCGATGACGACGACGCTCATCCCCGCCACGGGCGCGCCCACGCCGCGCGGGTCGATCAGGTCGAGGATCGTCGTCCAGCACGACTGACCCGTCCCGTAGGCGTTGTCGAACAGGGTCTTCGACCGCGCGTCGTTCGAGGCCATGACCGGAATGCGCAGATCGAAAGAACGCAGGGGGCGCAGCCCCGAGGTGGTCTCCTCCGCCGCGCCGACCAGCGCGTCCAGGACGCCCGGGCAGGTGTCCGTGTCGTGCGCCAGGCGGATCAGGTGGGAGCCATCGTCCAGGAGGAATTCGCTGCGCTGAGCCAAAAACTCGCGCGCGAGCTCCCACTCGCGCTCGCGGGAGGCTGCCGAGTCCGCGAAGACGGGGATACCGGCGTCGCGCAGGCGGGCCGCCACGTCCTCGCGGGTCTCGGCCGCCCAGCCGAAGACGCTCACGCGCGCCCCGGCCTCGGACAGCATGAGGGCCAGGGCGGCCGTCTTCGGCTCCAGGACGAGGGACAGCCCCACGCTTCGGCCCGCCACCAGGGGAGCCAGGGCACGTGCCGCCGCCTCGGTGACCGGCATGTGGGCACGGGCCCACTCGATACGCCCCTCGTCGCCGGGGCCCGTGATGGTGCGCCCGTCGGGGGCGATGACGGCTCGGAAGACGCCGCCGGGCGCCAGGACGGTGATCGCGCCGGGCCTCGGGGCCGCGTCCTCCTCAAGCGAGAAGACGACAGGGGGCGAGGCCGGGGTCCCCTCGGCGTCCGACAGCGGGTCCACGTGGGCGCCGAAGGCGCGCAGCAGGGCGGCGAGTGTCGGGTCGTCCGTCGCGAAGGAACGTCCCGCGATGAGCATGTTCGTGGCCCGCGCGTAGGCGCGGAGCAGCAGCTGGGCGGCGAGGGGATCCAGGGCGCGGCTCATGCGTCAAACGTAGCAACTGCGGCGTCAATGTCGGGGATGAGCCAGGGGGTGACCAGGGCGGCCCCTCATAGAAATGCGCGGGGCTGCGGGCCTATCGTTCACACATGACACACGACACGGCGGGCCTGGTGACCCGAGCACTGACGAAGACATACATGCGCGGGAATACTCCCGTCCACGCCCTGGCAGGCGTCGACCTGACCCTCCCGCAGGGCACGCAGGTGGCGATCATGGGCCCCTCCGGCTCCGGTAAGACGACGCTCCTGCACTGCCTGGCGGGCGTGCTGCGCCCCAGCTCAGGGTCCATCACCCTGGACGGCGAAGAGATGACGACCATGTCGGAGCGGGTGCTCTCCGACCTGCGCCTGCGCCGCTTCGGCTTCGTGTTCCAGGACGGCCAGCTCCTGCCCGAGCTGCCCACGCAGGAGAACATCGCGATGCCCCTCATGCTCGCGGGCACGCCCAAATCGCAGGCCATCGCTCGCGCACGCGAGATCCTGACGAACCTCGGCCTCGACGGCGCCGGCCCCTACCGGCCCGGCCAGCTCTCGGGCGGCCAGGCCCAGCGCGTCGCGATCGGGCGCGCGCTGGCCACCAACCCCTCGGTGATTGTCGCGGATGAGCCCACGGGTGCTCTCGACCAGGCAACCGGCGGCGAGGTCATGGCCCTCCTGACGAGCGCCTGCGCCTCCACGGGCGCCTCCCTCGTCCTCGTCACCCACGACCCGGCTGTTGCCGCGCGCCTGCCGCACACGATCCACGTGCGCGACGGTCGCATCTCCCTCGAGGCCCGAGGCAGTGGCACCCCCAACCAGGGGGTGGCCCGATGAGCGCGGTGCGCACAGCCGCCGGAGCGCTCCTGCGGTCGCGCGACCGGGCGACAAGTGTCCTGACGGTCGCTGCCTTCGCCCTGCCGCACGCGTTCCTGCTCGCGGTCACGGGAGGCGTCATGGCCTTCGGGGCGCGTGCAGCCGTGGCTGCCACGTCCGCAACGGCGGACGACCCCTCAAGCCTCGACGGGATGGCGTCCTTCTACGTGATGCTTGCGTACTTCGCGGCGACCCTGCTCGTCGTCCCCATCATCTCGATGGGGGCCGCGGCAGCACGCCTGGGCATGAGTAGGCGTGAGCGCGACCTCGCGGTCCTGCGCCTCGTCGGCCTCGCGCCGGGAAAGACGAAACTGGCCTGCATCCTCGAAACCTGCGTGTTTGCGGCCGTCGGCGTCGTCGTTGGCTCGATCCTGTACGCGGTCACGCTGCCCGCGTGGGGTGCCCTGTCCTTCCAGGGGCGCCCGATGGGAGTCGGCGAGATGTGGGTGGGGATCGTGGCCCTCCTCCTCGAGGGGCTCGCCATGATTCTCCTCGCGGCCCTGTCCTCGTGGCTGGCCATGCGCACAGTCGCAATCACGCCCCTGGGCGTCGCGCGCCGCACGCAGGCGGGCCGCGTGAGCGCGGTCGGCCCCGTCCTCGGGCTGGTCCTCCTCGTGGTGTGGCTGAGCGTCGGCACGCTCGCGATGAACCTGGGAACCGCGATCGGCATGGCCGTGTTCATGGGCTTCATGGGTGCGATCTTCCTGATCGTCAACCTGGTGGGCGTGTGGTCGATCAGCCTCATGGGTCGCATCATGGCCCGGGCTTCGCGCAGCCCCCAGATGATGGTGGCCGGGCGCCGAATGGCCGACGACCCGAGGGCCGTGTGGCGCTCCTTCGGGGCTGTCGCCCTCGTCGGGTTCCTCGTGGGCATCATGTACCCGGCCGCCTCCACGATCTCGATGAGCGGGGACAGGACCGACGAGGTTGCGCTCATCGTCATCGGCGATATTAACCGGGGAATGTTGCTGACCTTCGGGATTACCCTTGCCCTCGGGGCCGTGTCGACCGCAGTCAACCAGTCGATCCGCGTCCTCGACTCCGCCGACCAGGTGCGCGCCCTGTCCTACATGGGGTCGCCGCGCGGCTTCATGGACCGCAGCCGCCGCCTCGAGGTCGCGATCCCCGCGTCCGTGATGATCGTCGGCTCGATGCTGCTCGGCATGGTGTTCATGTCGCCGATGCTCGCGGCGGGTGCGGGAAAGGGCTTCCTCATTGCCCTCGCCTCGGCGATTGTGGGCGTCATTCTCATCGTCGTTGCCTCCGAGGCGACCGTCCCGCTGCGCCGCCGAATCCTCGCGAGCGTGCGCGAGGGGCGGGAGTAGAGCGCTCGTCGCTACGTGCACAGGTCCCGGCCCCGGCCTCGTCCCCCGATCGACGAGGCCGGGACAACTTATGGAGCTGGTGTCGAGTAGCCGCCGCTTTCTGTGGGACGATCGCGCGTGTCAGCATTGACGGTTTTGAACTGCTTGACGCTACTCGGTGAGCGGAACGAGGTGCTGAGCGATCCAGCCTGCGAAGTCCGCGAGGAGAAGATTGTGAGTAACGAGGGAAACCACCACTTCTTCGCCCTCTGCATCGGATATGCCCCGGAGGGTTTGCCGATGGCATGCAAGGAAGTAAATGAGCGTCATCCAGCCGGTTCTTTTGTTCCCGTCGTCAAACGCGTGAGCTAAGACGATCGCCTCTAAGAGAGCAGCAGCCTGACTGACGACAGTTGGATGTAGCAAGGATCCATCGAAGGTTTGAAAGGGTCTGCCACACGCGCTCCGAAGCTTGTGTTCTGAGATCAAAGAACCGGAACACTCGGTGCGCGCGTAGCAGACCGCAAACTCGAACAGCTCGTCGCTAGGATCGGTGGTCACGATCCAAGACGGGCCAGCAGGCCAGCCCAGCGTCGATTCTCACTGTCCATGAAACTGCGAGAAACCGGCTGAAAATCCCAATCCAGGTCCTGGGGACGCTCGGGTCCGGAGGCAGTGGAGAAGTAACGCATCATTGTCTGCAGGGACATCTGCGCAGATGAAGGAGCACTACTAGGGAGTCCGGCACGTGCCTCGATCCATGGTTCCTCTTGGTGAGTTCGTTCTGCAAGACTCCACGTGCTGCTTGTCTTGTATGCGCTCACGACGGCATCGATCACTGCGATCTCTGCCTTGGTCAGCGAAGCTGTGCTCGTGGGGTGAGAGTGCAGAGTCCCACTGTTCTGCGCTGCGTACACGCTTTTGTAGACAGGGCCGAACTTCCATGCTTCAGGAGCCTCTTGGAACAGCGGGCGACCCGTCCAAGCCAGCGACCACCCCTGTACGTAGTACAGGAGCTTGTGCAGCTTCATCTTGTCACAAGAAGGATCGGTGGCCAGGATTCGCTCTGCAATCGTGAACACCTTGTTCTGATCCGTCATCATCTGACCCCCTCTCTCTCTAGGTCATGTCTTTCCGCAAGTGTATGCGTTTCCCGTCTGGCTTTCACGCTTTTCGCTCTGTTGTGCGTAATTTCGCGTTTGGAGTGTTGGTAATTTATGGTCCTAGTATTTGCCCCCATGCTCTTCTGTAGCCTCCAGAGTGATCGGATGCTGACCAGACGTGTGCTCTTTCTTGCTTGGGGCCTGTGTGGATTCCCAGAACGTGATCGCGCCTCCGAGGCGACCGTCCCGCTGCGCCGCCGAATCCTCGCGAGCGTGCGCGAGGGACGGGACTAGAGCGCTCGTCGCTACGTGCACAGGTCCCGAGCTACGGGGGAATGTAAAACCGTCGGGGCGTGTGTGTATGGAGAAGGGGGGCGAACCTCTTGGTTCGCCCCCCTTCTGGTAGCTCACTTCTCGAGCTTGTCCTTGACGTCCTCTGCCTTGTCCTTGGCGTCCTCGGCGATCTCCTCTGCCTTGTCCTTGGCGTCCTCGGCGGCATCTTCGACCTTGTCCTTGGCGTCGCCAGCGAGCTCAGCAAGCTTGTCCTTGGCTTCTTCAGCCTTCTCCTTGGCCGTGTCAACGACCTTCTCGAAGCCTTCTTCGGCCTTCTTTGCCAGATCTTCCAGGCTCATGGTTCTCTCCTCGAAATAGGGGTGTTCAATGCTTTGAACGAACATGATCAGCCTAACATATGGTGTGACGGGTGGCATATTTTCACAAGGGGATGCAAGCTGTTTGTCGATTTGTTGCCACGATCGAATAGAGTGAAGTGCGAGAAGGGAAATGGGTATGACGCGCGCCTCATGGAGGCTAGGATTGCGCCATTCATACCGCACGTCGATGGAGACATCGTGTACCGCTCACCTTCCCAGTACTCGCACGCGGAGGGGGGTGGTGGGGCCGCGCGAGGAGCGCAGGTCACCAGGCCAGCCGCGCGTCGCCGGCGCCCCGCGCCGCCCTCGTATCCGCCCGTCGTGCGCCCAAGTGTGCGCGCGCGATCCGAGCTCGACGAGGAGATCTTCTCCCTGTCGGCCTCGACCCCATCGTCACTGTCCATGGGTGCGCGGCGCTTGTCGCGGCTCGGCACCCTCGTGGCCGCAATGCTGCCGGCTGCGGCCGTTGCGCTATGGTGGTGGTTCTGAGCCGACCTCGGCGTTCTCCTGAACGGAATGGACGGGCGATACGGAGTCGGTTCCATCATCTGGAGGTGTCGTGTTCTTCGTCGGCTTTCTACTGATCGCTGCCCCCGTAGCATTTGTCGCCCTCCTGGCGCTGGCTGCCGACGTCACGGCAACGAAAAGCCGTGAGAGAAAGGCCGCCGATGCGGAGGCGCGGGTCATGTCGGCCGATGGAGCTTCGGACAATGCTGGCGAGTTGATCCGCGAGAAACGGCGTCAGGGTTCGAGTGTGGTGCGCATCTGCGTCATACTGGGCTTCGTCCTCACCGGAAGCATGCTGTACCTGCCGCCGTTGGCCGGGCTCGTCAGCTATTTTGGTGTGGATAGTAACCCGCCCGCACTCTCTATGAACTTGGCCCTCCTCTTCGCGCTGCTCTTTATCGCTCCGTTCGGCCTTCTTGCGTTCCTGTGTGCCCTCGTCGCAATGCGTTTCGAGAAGAGGAAGGATAAGGAGCGGGAACGCTCAGAGTGACCATGCGCGTGCCGCGCGAGGCGCCGTGAGGTTGCCCCGGCCTCGTCCCAGGTCGTGAGCACCCATGCCCCCCGTCGGGCACAATGGACCCATGACGACCCCCACTGACCCCGCGCGTTACGCGGGCGCCGACCTGCGCCTGGCCGCCGTTGATATGGACGGCACCCTCCTGGACGACGATAAGAACTTCCCGCCCGGCATGGACGAGCTGCTCGACCAGATGGACGCGCGCGGCGTCACCTTCGCGCCCGCGTCCGGCCGCCAGGTGTGGACCCTCATCGACATGTTCCCCGGGCGACCCGGCATGACCGTCATCGGGGAAAACGGCGGAATTGTCATGCGCGACGGCGTCGAGGTCTCCTCCCACCCGGTGGACATCCCCACGGTGCGCGAGGTCATCCGCCTCGTCCGCGAGGCCGCCGCCGGCCCCGATGGGATCGACGGAGGCCTGGTCATGTGCGGCAAGCAATTCGCCTACGTTGAGCGCACCGACGACCGCTTCGTCGACGGCGTCATGCCCTACTATCACCGCACGAAGCGTGTCGACGACCAGATCGCCATCATCGACGCGATCGAGGCCGGGCAGATCGACGACGCGATCGTCAAGCTCGCGGTCTACGTCATTGGGCCGGTCGAGGCGCTCGCGGAGGCGACGCTCGCGCGATTCGCCGACACGCACCAGTACGCGATTTCCGGCGTGAACTGGGCGGACCTGCAGATCCGAGGCGTCGACAAGGGCAGCGCCGTGCGCGACCTGCAGCGCTTCCTGGGGGTGGATCGTTCCCAGACCGCCGTCTTCGGCGATGCCGGTAACGACCTGTCGATGATGAGCGAGGGCGACCTGTCCTTCGCGATGGCCAACGCCTCGCGGGACGTCGTCGAGGCCGCTCGCTTCGTCGCCCCCTCGAACAACGAGGCCGGGGTTGCGCAGGTGCTACGCGCGCTTCTGGCGTAGCTGCCCGTTGCGCGGGTAGGAACTTACCGTTAGTCTCAATTCTTGAAAGAATTTTTGACAAGGGGGTATGGGTGCTCCTCATATTCTCTTTGTCTGTGCGGCAGTATCTGTGATCCGCACTCGGATAATCAGATTGTCATCGAATGTCGATGCGACGCAGGAGGAACCTGATGACTACGCCTTATCCCCAGCGGCCTGCGGGGCAGGGGTATTCGACGGCACCCCAGGGTTTTGTGCCGGGCTATGCGCCCGTGCCTCAGGGGCCTGTGGTTCAGAAGGTGAATAGGCTTTCGATCATCCTGGGTATTGTCGGGTGGGTGCTCATCGGTCTGACGATACTGGTTATGGTGCTCGCTATCCAAGCCTCTGCGTCCGATCCTGACCCGAGCGGCAAGGAAGTGATCGGTTTCTTTCCCCTCTTCGCCCTGATACTCATCGGTCCGGTGAACCTCGCCGGTGGTATTTTCGGAATCGTGGGGGCCGTCGGAAAGCCCAAGACGCTCAAGCTCAACTGGTTGGGAATCCTCCTCAATGCGAGCCCGTACGTCATTTTCACAGTCCTCCCGTTCTTGCTGGCGGTGCTCTTTCATCGCTGAGCTGTGGGTCATCGCATGCGTCGATGACGATTGTTGGCGCACGCCCAATGATGGCGTGTGCTTGTTCTTGACCAGGCCGCCGCTGCGATCACTAGGAGGAGAATGCTATGAACGACTGCAGCGTCCCTGCAGCTGAGCCTCGCGAATGCGCGTCGCGACGGATGTACGGGCTTTCCCTGTTCTGCGTATTCGCGGGACTTGCGGTCATGATCGGTGGCTTTATCGTCCGATCAGCTTCGGTTGTTGACGAGATGAGTGCTAGCGCGAACCTCGTCATTCCCCGTGACTCTGCAGTGATGAGCGACGGCGAATTTATCCGTTCCCTCCTGCCTGTCGTCGGCGCGTCTGGGATCGTTCACCTCGTCGGTGTTATCGCCGGGTTAGTGGGACGAGCGCGAGCCGAGGGGCGCAGGGAGCTCGGGTGCTGCGCGCTGGGAGTGGGTGCGAATGCCTTCTTCCTTGCCTGTGCCTGCGTCATTCCCGCGGTGGGTATTGTCGGCGGTCCGGGCGGTCTCGTTCCCCTCCTCGTCGTGTGCGGCGTTGCAGTCCTGGCTGCGTGCGGCTCCCTGTTCGAGCGTCTCTTTCACAGCGCGGGCGCGAAGTCGGTGGGTGCGGGGCTCGCGGGCATACTGGCGATGGTCGGGGCGCTGATTGTTGGCCTGTTTGCGATGCTTCACGACCTCGCGATGGCACCGGAGGATCCGTTCTTGCCCACGCTGATCGTCGTGGCCGTCTGCTTCTACATGTCCGTCCCGGCGGGCCTCGTCCAACTTGCGGGCTTGATCATGGGAATACGCGCGCGTCGGCGCGCTGACAGCGAGGCTGAGCGGGCACTCGCCACGTGGGGAATAGTCCTGAATGTGCCCCTGTGCTGGTGCGTGCTTTTCCTCCCCCTGCTGGTTCTCATCTGAACCTGTCGAGCGCGTTTTGCGTGGGAGTTGCCTTGTCGTTAGTCTCAATTCTTGAAAGACTTTTCGGTACGGGGGATGTGTGGGTTCTTCACAGTCTCGTTGCCGTATGTCGGTGCAATAAAGGAGGAACCTAATGAGCACGCCTTATCCTCAGCAGCCTGCGGGGCAGCCCGCAGTTCCCGCGCAGCCTGCGGGGCAGGTGCCGCAGGCTGTGCCCCAGGCGGGAGCGGGAGCGCAGCCCGCGGGGCAGGGGTATTCGACGGCACCCCAGGGATTTGCGCCGGGCTATGTGCTCGTGCCTCAGGGGCCTGTGAAAGTGCGGGTTAACTGCGTCTCCCTCGTCATTGGAATTTGTGCATGGGTGTTCATCGCGCTGTTAGTGCTGGACGCGTGGAGATTGATGCACTCGCCGGATGTGTCCGCGAGCGAGGCGGATATTGTCGGCTTCTATCCTCTTTTTGTGCTGGGCTTCTGCGGTCCGTTGAACCTCATCGGTGTCATCGTCGGTTCCTCAAGGGCGAAGGACAAGCTGGTGAAATGGAAGTTCAACAGGCTGGGGATTATCCTCAATGCGACCCCGTACATTATCTTTTTCGTTTTTCTCGTTGTTATGTTCATTGTCGTGACTGTGGCACCGTTTTTGTCGTAGGTCGTGAGCGCGTGCTTCTGCTGTAGCTGCCCGTTGCGCGGGTAGGAACTTACCATTAGTCTCAATTCTTGAAAGACCTTTCGGTACGGGGGATGTGTGGGTTCTTCACAGTCTCGTTGCCGCATGTCGGTGCAATAAAGGAGGAACCTAATGAGCACGCTTTATCCTCAGCAGCCTGCGGGGCAGCCCGCAGTTCCCGCGCAGCCCGCAGTTCCCGCGCAGCCCGCGGTGCCCGCGCAGCCTGCGGGGCAGGTGCCGCAGGTTGTTCCCCAGGCGGGAGTGCCATATTCGCTGGCACCCCAGCGTCAGGTCCCGGAAAAGATCAGTAGGCTGTCCTTCATTTGTGCGATCATCGGACTGGGTGTCCTGGTTCCGTCACTCCTGTACTGCGCCTATATCGTTGACAGTGCTGTGCACAGTGGCCATCCCGAAGGCGCTGGCTTTGTATGGATCATCCCGTTCACCGTGTACATGGGCGTTCTTCTGCCCATTAATCTTATCGGTCTGATTAGTGGCTCCCAGAAGGTGGGGCCCTCGGTTTCGGGCCGACAGCGGATGTGGAGCCTGCTCGGTATCGGCCTGAATATTCTTCCCTGGGTGATCGCTATTGGTCTCCTTGTCTGGATCTGAACGCCTAGTTTCCCTGTACTGTCGGGGCCGCACTGGTCTTCGGATGACCGTTGCATGTAAATAACGTAAATGAGACCGAGGAAGTCAATGAGTATGCCGTATCCACAGCAGCCTGCGGAGCAGACCGCAGTTCCCGGAGTGCCCGCGCAGGCCGCGCAGCCTGCATATCAGGGGGTCGCGCCGGGCTATGCGCCCGTGCCTCAGTGGCCTGTGGTTCAGAAGGTGAATAGGCTTTCGATCATCCTGGGTATTATCGGATGGGTCCTCGTCGGTCTAACGGTATTGGGTACGTACCTGGCTATTCGAGCTATCCCGTCCGATGCTGACCCGAGCGGTGCTGACATCGTCGGCTTTATTCCTTTCCTCGGCTTGCCATTCATCGGTTCGGTGAACCTCGCTGGCGGTGTTATCGGAATCGTGGGAGCTGTCGGAAAGCCCAAAACGCGGAAGCTTAACTGGCTGGGAATCCTCCTCAATGCGAGTCCGTACATCATTTTCGCAGTCCTCCTGTTCTTGCTGCCGGTGCTCTTTGGCCGCTGAGCTCTGGTCGTCGCACGCGTCGATGACGATTGTCGGCGCACGCCCAACGACGGCATGCTCGCAAGGGCGTACGGCTGGGCGAACGTACTGATAGTGCCGCAATGACCAACTGATGAAGGAGTAGCTGTGACAACACCGAATCCGTACGTTCCCGACCCGAACGCCTCTCCCATGAGGCCTGTGCAGCAGTCGCCCTACCAGCAGCAGGGCGGTGTTCCTGCTCAGGGTGTGCCACAGCCAGGCACGCAGCAGAACTGGGTGGGGCAACCGGCCGTGCAGGGCTACCCGCAGGGCGGGTATCCGGGCTCCGGCTATGGTCCCGTAGCTCCCGTGAAGCGTCGCAGGTCGTTCAAGGCGGCGGTTATTCTGCTCGTAGTTGGCTTGTTGTTTGCGGTTTCGCCCTTCCTTGCCGAGGGGTTCATTGGGCTCATTCCCGGCGATCATGGCGATGGTGGAGACGGCTTGTTATGGCTCGGAGTCATCATGTTGTTCTACCTCACGCCGCTCGGCCTCATCCTGATCCTGATTTCCGCCATCGTAGCGATTGTGGTTGCTGTGATGAACTCATCCTCAAAGAGCTGATCCCGAGAGACGATAGACCCCGCGTCGAACCACCAAACGGCGACGACGCGGGGTCTTTTCTGTCCTACTTGGTGTGGTAGCGGGGGCTGGTGCCCAGGTGCATGGGTACGCCGGTGTCGGTGTCCCGTAAGATGCTTTCGTCGAGGCCGCGGTAGGTGTAGGTGGAGTCTCCAGCGATGTTTCGGGGGTCGACGAGGCCGGCGAGGTATTGCTGGGATTCCTCGTTGGTGGGGCCGAGGCGGGTGTTGCCCTTGTCCATGATCGGGTTCTCGTCGGGGTACTGGGACGGATCGGTGTTGACCATGGCTCCGGGGTCTGCTCCGCCGTATCCGATGTACTTGTTCCACCCGCTTTGATCGGTTCGGGCTGTGTGCGTGAGCAGTTGGAGGAGTTGGTTGCTGGTGGCGTTGGGCCACTTCTGTTTGGCCAGGGCCAGGAATCCGGCGACCAGGGGTGTGGCGTTGGAGGTGCCCCTTGTGCTGATGTTGGTGTTGGTCTCGTAGCTGTGAGCGACGATGGGGCCTCCCACGGCCGCGACGGTCACGCCTTTGCCCCACGAGGAGTATTCGGCGCGCTTGCCGGAGGTGTCGATGGCGCTGACGCTCACCACACCGGACCACTTGCCGAAGGTGTCAATAGTATCTTCCTCGTTGTCGTTTCCTGCGCCGCTCACCACGATGACGCCCAGGGCGTTGGCGCGGGCGATTGCCCACTTCACCGCGTCACTCGTGTCATCACTTGTTGCGGAGATGCTGATGATTTGTGCGCCGTCGGTGATCGCCTGGTTGATCAGCCATTCGGGCTCGTCGAGCGTATTGCCGTGGTGGCCTCGGCAATCGGACTCCGCTTTGTCTCCGTCCTTGGGGAAGGAGGTTCGGTAGGCAAGGAGTGTTGCGTCGGGGGCGACGCCGTACTCTTTGGAGACCAGGAGCGAGGCCATGGCCGTGCCGTGGCTCTTGGAGTTGGCCCCCGATGTGACGGTGCACGGTGTTTTGTCGATGACGGTGGCACCTGCCAGCTCGGGGGCGGTAGTGTCGACCTCGCCGTCAAGGAGTGCGATGGTCACGCCCTTGCCGGTGTAGCCCTTTGCGCGCGCCTGATCGAGATGGTAGTAGGCGAAGTGAGGCTGCTCGGCCGCCGTGATCGGGTCGGCGGCGTGCGCGGGCGCGGCGGGCAGGGTGATGGCCCCGGCCGCCAGGGCCAGGGTCATCGCGCACGCACCCGAGAGGCGCAGTCGCCGGCATCTCGTTGGGTTAGTCGTCATTTGGCGTGGTAGCGGGGGCTGGTGCCCAGGTGGATAGGTACGCCAGCGTCAGTGTTGCTGATGACGCTTTCGTCGGTCCCGCGGTAGGTGTACGAATCGTCAAATGCAATGTCGCGGGGATTGACGAGGCCGCTCATGTACTGCTGGATTTCATCCGTGGTGGGTCCTCTATGTTGGGTGGGGTCCATCAACGGATTCTCGTCAGGATACTGGGACGGATCGGTGTTGACCATGGCACCAAGGTCAGCGACTCCGTATCCCGTGTATTTGTTCCAGCGTCCCTCGTTGTTCAACGCCGTCTTGGTGAGCAGTTGGAGGAGTTGGTTGTTGGTGGCGTTGGGCCACTTCTGCTTGGCCAGGGCCAGGAAACCTGCGATGAGGGGCGTGGAGTACGATGTGCCGTCTGTGGTGGCTTTGTTGCCTGTTTCGTAGTTGCGGACGATGATAGGGCCACCCACTGCTGCGGTGGTGGTTCCCTGCCCCGATGAGGAGTAGGGGGCTACGTTGCCGGTGGTGTCGATGGCACCGACGCCGACGACGCCGGACCACTTCGCAAGACCTGTGTCCGTTTCGTCCTTCGCTGTGTTACCCATGGCTGTGACGACGATGACGCCGCGGGCATTGGCGCGGGCAATTGTCCACTTGGTTGCTTCATCGAAATCTTTGTCGGACGAGGAGATGCTGATGATCTGAGCCCCGTCGCTGATGGCGCGATTGATGAGAGAGTTGTTTTCTTCGATGCCATTACCGTTGCGGACCGCACATCCGGCAGCGGCATCTTCACCCTCATCCTCAAACCTGGTTCGGTAGGTCAGGAGTGTTGCGTCGGGGGCGACGCCGTACGCACTGGAGACCAGGAGCGAGGCGAGGGCTGTCGCGTGGCTCTTGGATTGTGTGCTCGAATGGACGGTGCAGGGGCTCTTGTCGATGATGGTGGCACCTGCGAGTTCGGGTGCGCTGGTGTCGACCTCGCCGTCGATGAGGGCGATGGTCACGCCCTTGCCGGTGTAGCCCTTGGCCCGCGCCTGATCGAGGTGGTAGTAGGCGAAGTAGGACTGGTCGGCCGCCGTGATGGGGTCTGCGGCGTGTGCGGGAGCGGCGGGCAGCGCGATGGCCCCGGCCGCCAGGGCCAGGGTCATCGCACACGCACCCGCAAGGCGTAGCCGCCGCCGGAGACTGGAAGTATCGTTTGTGGTCACCATTGGCGAGGATCCCATCCGTCGTCCTTCGGGGAGGCGGGCTTCAGGTCCTTGTCCGAGCCGTAGGTCTGCGACATCGGATTGACGTAGCCGGGGGGCAGCGCGTCGTCCTCGTCGTCCTCGAACTTGAAGGCCGTGTACTTGCGCCGCTTGCCCTTCTTGTCGTCCTTGCCGGCACCCGCGCCGGCACCGGCACCCATGAAGCCGCCCATGCCGGGTCGTCCGGCTGCGCCGGTGCCGCCAGCGGAGCTGCCGGCACCCGCCTTTCCAGCGGCTCCGGCAGCTCCGCCCGCGCCGCTCGTGCTGCTCGTGCCCGTGAGGCCGGTCGTCCCGCCCGACGCGCTCGTGCTACCGGGCAGACCGCCGGCGCCAAGGCCGCCAACGGAGGCCGAGCCTCCGCGCAGCCCGCGGAGGCCGCCCGCGCCCAGCCCGCCACGACCGGAGGCTCCAAGACCGCCCGCGCCGCCGCGACCCAACGCGCCCAGCGAACCGGCACCCAGGCCCGACCCACCGCGCGCTGCGAGGGCAGCCGCGCCGAGGGCGCCCGCACCGAGAACGCCCGCACCGAGGGCTCCTGCACCCGCGAGGCTCGTACGGCCGGAGGCGTCGAAGCGAGTGGAGGGACCACCATTAATGCGCCACAGGGGATGGTGGCGATCGCTTGGAGGCGCGGGGGTGTAGCCGCCGCGAGTGAGGCCGTTAGCGTAGCGCTCGCCGCCGATGCGAGAATGCAGAAGGTCAACACCCATCAGATCCTCGGGGTCGGTGATGGGCTTGCTCCGGCTGCCTAGCTCACCCTCACTGGCATAGCGATCGGGTATGCGCTGGGACTGAAGCTTGCGCAGCTTCTCGGCGTCTGCATCCTGCGCGGTTGGGTCGTCGAATCCGCTCGGGTAGGCACTGGAATTAGCGCCGCGCTGGTCCGCGCGCCCGTAGTCACTGTCGCGGTCACCTGGGTACACGCCGGGCTGATCAGGGGATGCCGACTTGTTTCCGTTTACGATGTCCTTAACGACCCATGGAGCGGAAATATCATTGATGTCAACGAGTCCGTTATTGCCTCGCCTACCTTGACCGTTACCGCCCTTCGTACCCTTTCCTACCTGCTGTACGCTACGCGCATGCGCAGCCAATTGGTGCATTGAGTCGTTGAGATTGTGCAGAATCTGCTTGGATTTCTGTTCGCGCTCGGTGTTTGCTTGTGCGGCAACCGCGTCGTAGACGGCTGCGCCGGTTGAGGCTAAGACATTGATGCCGAAGCCCATCGGTCCCATCCCTTGCGAGACTGGAATTGCCACATCGGCCGCGTTGCGAAGCGCATCCAGCCGGGAGTCAACGAGGACGGGAGAAAGTAACTCAGCCTCCTCGCGCGCGTGCTGCATGACGCGGCGCATCTCAACCTCGACAAGCGTGGCGGCGAGGTACGAGGAACGCCACTCACTTAAGCGGAATTCGGCCTCATCAAGCCACTGTTGGATAGCGTCGCCCGTTTTCCCTTGGAAACCCTGGTACTCGCGGTAGTGCTGAATACGCTTCTCGGCCTCTTCAATCGCTTTCATAGTGGTGCGGTGTCGAGCATCCAAATCTGCGAGAGACTGGTTCGCCTTTGCAAACTTTACAAAACGCATGAGGCGTTCATACATGGGGCTGTGAACCATTGCTATGTCACTTTCTGCGATCACATACCGGTCTGGGCACCGACGGCAGAGGGCTTACTGTCATCTTGAGTCTTCGCCGTGGCTGCCCCTAGCGGCGTCGCTGCTGAGGTGTCCAGGGTGCCGGCAGCCGTGAGCGCTTGCGCGCCGACCGTTCCAGCAATCTTCTGAAGGAATGGGTTATATGCCATGTCGGACTCCGTGCCCTGTAGCAAGCGCACGATTTCCTCTTCTGCCTGCCTAAAAGCTTCTTCGGCCTCGTCAACCATTTTGTCGAAATCGCGGAACTGGACGCCCTCGGAAGCGAAGCCCCGTCCGACTTGTTCGTACGCGATCTGCAAGGCCTGACGGGCTGCTTCTACGCCCTCCTCCGAGCCCCAGACGTCGGCGATCTGAGCGTCCGCAAACTCACGAGCGGCCTGAGCAGCCGTATCGAAAGACTCCGCTCCAAGGGCTCCGTCCTGACGCGTCTGATCGTGCTTATTTGAGTCGAAGCTTACGTCGCTCACGAAAACCTCCAGGCGAAACAAGCGCAGGCGCGGCCTGCAGACACTAATGAGATGATCCTCATCATATGACCAACCGGCAAGGCTCGCAAAAATGTTCGGTAACTGCGAGCCGTGTGTCCGAAAAAATTAACCGTCCCAACCGGAGACGCGTGAAGGCACCTGTGGGAATGGCCGGGGGCCGCGGCGCAGCGCGCCACGGCCCCCCGAAGCAAAAACCTCTCAGAAGGTTACATTCACTCGCCCGCCTCGAAGGTGGCCTTCTCAGCCTCGGTGTCCGGCACGAAAGAATCCGTGTCCAGATCCGCCCAGTACTCCTCGGCCCACGGATCCTCAATCGGCTGCGAACGCTTCCACAGGATGTAGCCCGCGCCAGCGACGGCACCCACCAGGGCCGTCAGGCCGAAGGCGCGCAGCGCGAGGCACTTGCGGCGCTTGCGCGTGGGGGTCGTGAGGGCGGCAGCCGAAGCCTCGGAAGCGCGACGAGCGCGCTCCGACAGCGAACCGCGAGCCGACAGCGCGGCACCCGCCTGGTTGACGGCGAGGGAAGCACGCGGCAGGTAGTCGTCCACGAGGTGCTCGCGAGCGCTCTCGATCGCCGGGCCGGCCTGCGCGGCGGCAGCCTGCGCACGAGCGGCGGCGCTCTCGATCGCGGGGGTCGCGTGCTCGATCGCGGAATTCAGCGCGGCCTGGGCGCGAGGCGCGGCCCAGTCGACGCCCTGGCCAGCCAGATCGGCGGCCCGCACGGCAACCTTGCCGGCGTAAATGGCGGCGGCGTCGCGAAGCTGCTGGGACGATGCGCGCAGCTTTTCTGCATCGAAAGTCGGCGAAGTAGCCATGATGTCTCCGATTCTGTCCACAATAAACGGGGGCGCGGACGCGCCACTCACTCCTATTGTGCAACAACGGGCTGTGATCTGCAGCCCACCGGCTCGCGTGAGGTGCGTGACGGACAGGAAACACCCAGGAAAAGATGCGACCATTACAGTCATGAAAGCTATTCTTCACACCTCCGCCGGCGACATCACCGTCGAACTGTTCCCCAACCACGCCCCCAACACGGTCAACAACTTCGTGACCCTGGCCAAGGGCGAGCGCGAATGGGTCGACCCCAAGACCGGCCAGAAGACCTCCCGTCCCCTCTACGACGGCACCATCTTCCACCGCGTCATCCCCGGCTTCATGATCCAGGGCGGCGACCCCCTCGGCACCGGCACCGGCGGCCCCGGCTACCAGTTCAACGACGAGATCCACCCCGAGCTGAACTTCAACGACCCCTACCTGCTCGCCATGGCCAACGCCGGCAAGCGCATGGGCAAGGGCACCAACGGCTCCCAGTTCTTCATCACCGTGGCCCCCACCCCGTGGCTGCTCGGCAACCACACCATCTTCGGTAAGGTCACCGACGAGGAGTCCAAGCGCGTCGTCGACGCCATCGCCACCACCCCCACGGGCGCGAACGATCGCCCCGTGACGGAGCAGGTCATCAACTCCATCGAGATCGTCGACTGACCCTCTCCCCTCATCATCGACGAGGCCGGGGCCGCCCCCGCTGCTGCGTGCAGTGACCGGGATGGTGTACCCCGGCCTCGTCCCTTACCCCCGCCGAAAGGGAAGCTATGAGCATGCCGAGCTACGGCCAGCGCTCTGACCCGCGCGCCGCCCCCGACTGCCCGCGCCACCCGGGCGTGCGCAGCGTCGACTACTGCAAGCGCTGCAACCGGCCCATGTGCGTGGACTGCGCGATCCCCACCGAGGTCCGCTCGATCTGCGTGGACTGCACGTCCTCCAAGAAACGGTGGATGGGCTCCGCCTCGCGCGCGGCCGCGGCTAGCACGCCGGTCGTCACCTACGCGATGATCGCGATCTGCGTCCTCATGTACGCGGTGACCTCCTTCGTGCCCTCGACGAAGGTCGACCTGGCGCTCGTGCCCGCGACCCTCATGTCGCGCCCGTGGACGGTCCTCACAGGCGCGTTCCTGCACGGCGGCATCATGCACATCCTGTTCAACATGCTCTCCCTGTACTGGGTGGGGCGTGCGATCGAACCGGGCCTGGGCCGCTGGCGCTTCCTCACGCTCTACCTGGTGAGCGCGCTGGGTGGCTCCGCCTTTATCATCGCGTGGTGTCTCATCCAGCCTTCCGAGATCTTCGTGAGCACCGTGGGCGCGTCGGGCGCCGTCTTCGGCCTGTTCGGTGCCGTGTTCGTCCTCCAGCGCCTGGGCGGCTCAGACACGACCGCGATCCTGACGCTGCTCGGCATCAACCTCGTCTACGGCTTCATGGTCAGCGGCATCTCCTGGCAGGGGCACATCGGCGGGGCGATCGCCGGCGTGGGCGCCACGTGGGTCCTTGCGCGCATGGCCCGCCCGCGCGCAGGCGTCACGCAGGTGCAGCAGAACCGGCGCGAAACGGTCGTCGCGCTCGGCATGATCGCGGGCATGCTCGTGCTCAACGCCCTCGCGTTCCGCGTCCTACTCGAGGTCTACGGCGCGTGATGGGTTAGTAGACGACAGGCGCATGGCATCTAAGGATGACCTAATATAGGGAGGGTCCGGCAAATAATGCCGGGCCCTCCCTCATGCTTCCCATAGGAGAGACCATGACCAGCCCCTGGGACCTGTACGACCAGCTCATCGACGAGATCCCCGCCGACATCACCGTCACCCAGATCCACACCGACGGCAAATGGCGCCGCGTCGCCTCCAGCGAAGACGGCGTCGGCATGGCCTTCGGCATGAACGTCCAGTCCCGCCCGCGCGCCACCGAGGACCCCACCGACCTCGTCGGCCGCCCCCTGCGCGACGTCGCAGCCCTCGCCAAGTCCTGGAACTTCGAAGACGCCGGCATCGGCATGGCCGCCGTCAACGCCTACCACTCCCACCCGGTGCGCGCCCTCGCCCACGGATTCCGCCCCTGCAAGGAAAACAACTGGGCACGCACCTTCCACCCCTACGCGCCCCTCGTCGCCGGCAAGCGCGTCGCCATCATCGGCCACTTCCCCTTCGCGCCCGCCGCCATGCCCGACGCTGCCGAGCTCAACATCCTCGAACGCAACGTCCTCGACGGCGACTACCCCGACTCCGCCTGCGAATACCTGCTCCCCGAGATGGACTACGTCTTCATCTCCGGATCCGCATTCGTCAACAAGACCATGCCGCGCCTCCTCGCGCTCGCTTCCGACGCCCACACCGTCGTCCTCGGCCCCTCCGCCCCGGCGTCCCCCGCGATCCTGCAAGCCGGTGCCACGACCGTCATGTCCTTCGCCAGCGCGCACCCCGCGCGCCTCGAAGACGGGCTGGCCGGACGCTCCCTCCTCGGCATGTACGACGCGGGCATGAGGGTCCAGCTCAGCAGGCTGTGACTCCAGAACGAGGCCGTGGCCCGCTCGCTCGGCTGAGACCCGGTAGTCAGCCACGGCCTCGTCCATAGAAATAGTGGGGCGTCCCGGCCGCAGCCGGAACACCCCACACTCACACTCACTGGAGACGGCAGGCTCACGCCCGTCGCGCCCCCGTCAACGCCAACGCAGCGTCATCAGGAAGCCGACCATCATCGTGCCCAGACCCACCGCAATGTTCCACGCGCCCAGCTTCGGAACCGGGTACGTGCCCGACGAAATGTAGTAGACGATAACCCACAGCAGACCCAGAATCATCAGGGCCACAAACGTGGGTGCCCACCAGGCGGGGCTAAGCGGAATACCGTCAGTCCAGTTCTGGATGTCGGTATCGTCCTCAACCTCGTGCCCATTCTTCTTACGCTTCTTGGATTCGGCCACGTCGGGTCCTCTCTGCTGGCCCGCGCGGGAAGAAAACCGCCCGGCGGTGATGAATTAGTCGCAACACTAGCGTAGTCTCGGACGTGGAAAGTGCCAAAGCGCAGCGCCATGAGAGGGGGAAAGATGCACGCACGCAGCGTCCGCCACATCGCCGGCGTGCTCGCCGTGACCGTCGCCTCCGGCCTCCTCTTCTCCGTCTCCGCGCTCAACGAACGCAAAAATCCCGCGGCAACCTCCGACCTGTCCACCCTCGTGCGCAACCGCCAGGAACAGGTCAAAGCCCTTGAAAACGAGGTTTCCTCGCTCGACGCGCAGATCCAGAGCTACACCACCACAGTCCCTCAATCCGGCGACGAAGACGTCTTCACCGCTCGCTCCACCCAAGCCGTCACCGGCCCCGGCGTCCAAATCACCCTCAGCGACGCGCCCCCCGGACAGATTCCCGAAGGCGCAACTCCCAACGACCTCGTCATTCACCAGCAAGACATCGAAGACACGATGAACGCCCTGTGGGCCGGCGGCGCCGAAGCCATGACCGTCCAGGGCGTGCGCATCACCAACCGAACCGTCATCCGCTGCATCGGCAACGTCATCCTCGTCGACGGAACCAGCTACTCGCCGCCCTATGTGATCCAAGCAATCGGTGATCCTGACACCCTGCGCGCGACGGTTACTGCAAACCCACGTATGGTGAATTACCAGGCCTACGTGACAATGTACGGCCTCGGGTGGGACATGCAGACCAAAGACTCCCTCAGCTTCGCGCCCGCCACCACCCCGCTGACCGTCAACTACGCAACCGTGGAGGAACCGAATGGGTGAACACGTCGCCCCGACCACACCGACAAAGAAAAAGCGCTCCAACGTCTTCTGGAATATCGTCGGTGTCGTCGGCGAACTCCTCATCACCTTCGCGTTCGTCATCGGCCTCTTCTCCGTCTGGCAGCTCTACTGGACGACCTACCAAGTCTCCGGACAGGTCGAACAAACCATCGCCTCGTACGAAGAAGAGCACCAGCCCGCCAAGCGCACCCTCGGTGAAGTCCGCACCGACGACCCGCCCGCCTTCGACCGCGAGGTTGGCGACGGCGAAGTCTACGGCCTCGTCCACGTCCCCACTTGGGACTGGATGAAGATCCCGCTGGCCGAAGGCACCACCTCCTACGTCCTCGACCAGGGATGGGCCGGCCACTACGACATGACCACCCAGCCCGGCGGCGTCGGCAACTTCTCCGTCGCCGGCCACCGCCGCACCTACGGCAACAACTTCCGCTGGATCGACCGCCTCACCCAGGGCGACAAGGTCGTCGTGGAAGTCGACGACCGCTACCTCGTCTACTCCATGGTCTCCTCCGAGATCATCGACGCCACCGACCCCACCCAGATGCGCGTCGTCGCCCCCGTCATCGACGACGTCTCCTGGTCCGAAACCCCCACCGAGCGCTGGATGACCATGACCACCTGCCACCCCGAATACGGCAACTGGCAGCGCTACATCGTCCACCTCAAGTTCGAATCCTGGACCCCCAAGGACACGGGCGTGCCCGCCGAACTCGTCGACGAACCCACGAACTGAAGGACCCCACATGTACGCATGGATCTTCCGCCACCTGCCCGGCCCCACCTGGTTCAAGGTCATTGAATCCCTGGCCCTCATCGGCGCGGCCGTCGCCGCCCTGTTCACCTGGGTCTACCCCTGGGTCCAGTCCTACCTGGAACTGGGGCAGTCCTCCGTCGGCGGCGCCTGAGCCGCTCGCTCGCAGATGGGACGAGGCCGGGGAGACCCGGCCTCGTGCCGTATCCACGGGCGTCGGTTGGGTTGCGCCGTAAGCGCGCGCGCCCGCGCGCCCGGAGAGCGGACAGCGCCCGCGCGCCCGGAGAGCGGACAGCGCCCGCGCGCCCACTAGGGGAGCGCCCTACGATGGATGCCGGAGAAGGGGCCACGGCCTCGTACATGAAAGGACCCGCGATGGCACGAATCCTCTGCGTCGACAACTACGACTCGTTCGTCTTCACGATCGTGGGCTACCTGCGCCACCTGGGTGCCGCCGTGGACGTGGTGCGCAACGACGTCGTGGATCCCGCCTGGTTCGAGGCCGGCTACGACGGCGTCCTCATCTCCCCCGGACCCGGCGACCCCAAGAGCGCCGGCGCCTCCCTGCAGACCATCGCCGACTGCGCCGAACGCGGCATCCCGATGCTGGGCGTGTGCCTGGGGCACCAGTCCCTCGGCGAGCTTTTCGGCGCGACCGTCGGGCACGCGCCCGAGCTCATGCACGGTAAGACCTCCGTCATCACGCACGACGGGCGCGGCGTCTTCGAGGGCGTGCCCTCGCCGCTGACCGTCACCCGCTACCACTCGCTAACGATCGACCCCGCGACCATGCCCGACGAGCTCGAGGTCTCCGCGACCACCGAGTCCGGCATCATCATGGGCGTGCGCCACCGCTCCCTGCCCCTCGAGGGCGTCCAGTTCCACCCCGAGTCCGTCATGACCCAGTCCGGGCACCTCATGTTCGCCAACTGGCTAGCCGCCTGCGGCGACGCTGGCGCGCGCGAGCGGGCCGTGTCCCTCAAGCCCGTCGTCGCGGAGCGTTTCAAGCTGTAGGTTGCGCAGATCTTTCTTTCGGTCCTGGATCTAGCGATTCGTCGTTCTTTACGGACTCCGGGTTCTCTGCGAGTTCCGGGTCGCCCCGGTCCGCTGCCTCTAATTCGTCTCTCTGCGTGCTGGCAAGCTCAGGATTCGCGGGCGGTAGGAGCTGCGCGGGATCGTCGACGAGCATTTCTGCGATGCTGCGCGCTTCGGGGTTAAAGGACAAAACGTGTTGGTTTTGTAGCGACTTTTTGGCTTGCTGGTGCGGGAAAATCCACATTGAAGGTGGTTGTTTCATCGTGGGGGTATGAATACCCCCACGTGCCTGATGTGTGGGCGAACACGTGGCCTGGTATGGACACTCAGTTTCAGGGGCGCAGTTCGCCGAGGCGCGCTAGCTGCTTGCACTCCCCGCCGCGCACGTGGGCCCGACACCTCGCACGTTAACCCGATGATATGCACGTGGGGAGCGCCGCCCACGAGCGCATCAAGGGGTTAACGCGCATAGTCAGCGGTTTGCGTGCGAAGTACACGCCAGGCCGGGCACTGCTCTGTCCAACAAGCAGACCGCCTGAGCCGCAACACCCCGTTGTCAACGTTTTTCACCGAGGTGGTCTGCGATGTGGGTGCCTCACCACCCAGAACCGCGACCTCATTACCGAGAACCGAGACCTCACCGCCACCAAACGGGGGGAATTGCACCATTAGGGGCGCGACACGCCGGCGACACGCCGAAGGAAGTGTCCTAGTGCTGCAAAACCCCCGCCATTACCCCTGGTGTCAGGCTCCCTCACTGGCGCAATGCTCCCTCACAGGTGTAGCGCGCTCTGAATGAAGGTAGGAGTGGCAGCTACCGTGCCGCAGGTGTGCTTGTGGGCGCGTGCATGCGGATAGGTTACGCGCATGCGGATAGGTTACGCGCATGCGGATAGCTTATTAACCTATCCGGATGTCAATAACCTATCCACATCGTCATAACCTATCCGCGTAAGGACCCACTTTTGCGCCGCGCGTGTTGGCCGCGCCCGCATGCAGTGGGGCCCGCGCCGGAGCACAGCACCTACCTGCGAAGTGACTGGTCAGCTGATGTGCGTTGTGGCGGCCATCCCGCGCATACCCGCGCACACCCGCGGCCACCCACGCATACAGTGAGGCCCGCGCCGCAGGATTTTTCCTCGCAGGCGCGGGCCTCATTGATCAACGGGATGACCGCGACACGGCTTTACCGCGACACGACACAACCGGTACGCGGGTTAGGCGCTCACTTTGGCTTGTTCGTGTTGCCGTTGTTGCCGCCGTTGTTTCCGTTCTGGCCACCTTTCGACACCTTCAGTTTCACGGTCGAATTCTTCTCCACCTTCGAACCTTCGCCGGGCTCGACGGAGAGGACCTGGCCGGCGGGCTGGTTGCCTGCGACCTCTTCGACGGTGACGGTCAGGCCCAGGGCCTTGAGCTGCGCCTCGGCGTCTTCACGGCCCATGCCGACGACGGTGGGAATCTCCACCTGCGCGGCCTTGCCATTCGAGACGGACACGCCCACGGTGGTGCCCTTCTTGACCTTCGTGCCGGTCGCGGGATCCTGCTCGACGATGCGGTCCTTCTCCTTCTCGGAGTCGACGCTCGTCACGTTGCCCAGCTCCAGGCCGACGCCCTTGAGGGTGCTGCGCGCCTGGTCCTGGGTCATGCCCGACAGGTCAGGCACGTCCACCTGATCCGAGCCGGAAGACAGGTAGGCGCGGATCGTCTGGCCGGCCTTCACCTTGGAGCCGGGGGAGGGGTTGGTCTGGGCGATCTTGCCCTCGGGAACGGTGTCGGAGGCGACCTTGCTGGAGTCGAGCTCCCACTTCAGACCCAGGGCCTCGATCGCCTTGCGAGCGTCGTCGGGGCTCATGCCAACGAGGTTGTCCGGCAGGGTCACCGAGTCCGGGCCGGAGGAGATGGTGACGCGAACGGTCGCGCCCTTCTCGGCCTGCGTGCCCGCTGTGGGGTCGGTGGAGGCCACGGAGCCCTCAGCGACGGTGTCGGAGGCGACCTTGTCGGGGTTGAGCT
>CAUSHZ010000016.1:0-35885 GCA_963531605.1 uncultured Actinomyces sp. | reverse complement strand
CGGGGCTGAGCTCGTCGACGTATTCCTTGACGGTCGCGTAGGTGTCGCGCCCCTCAATAACGAGCTTCGAGAAGTCCTCATTGAAGATGTCGCGCACGACGCGCACGGCAAGCTCGGGCTCGCCGCGCAGCAGCGTCGGGGCGCTCTTCGTGTTGGTGCGCTTCTTCTCAATGTCTTCCCACTGGCGGGTCAGGCGAGCGACGTCGTCGCGGATCTGCTCCTCCGTCGCGCCTTCCGCGGCGGTGCGCACGATGACGCCCGAACCCGAAGGAACGACAGCCTTGAGGATCTTCTTCAGGCGAGCGCGCTCCTTGTCCGGCAGCTTGCGGGAGATGCCCATCATGGAACCGCCGGGAATGAGGACCAGGTAGCGTCCGGCCAGCGTGATCTGAGAGGTCAGGCGGGCACCCTTGTGGCCGATCGGATCCTTCGTCACCTGAACGAGGACCGGATCACCGGACTTTAGCGCCGCCTCGATACGACGGGGCTTGCCCTCCATACCGACGGCATCCCAGTTGACCTCGCCGGCGTACAGGACGGCGTTACGTCCGCGACCCACGTCGACGAACGCCGCTTCCATCGAAGGAAGCACGTTCTGGACGCGGCCCAGGTAGATGTTGCCCACCATCGAGGACTGCGTGCGGCGCGCGACGTAGTGCTCGACGAGCAGGCCGTCTTCGAGGATGGCGATCTGGTCGAGGCCGTCCTGGTCGCGGATGACCATCGTGCGCTCGACCGACTCACGGCGCGCGAGGAACTCGGACTCGGAGATGGAGTGGCGACGGCGGCCTTCGCGGCGGCCTTCACGGCGACGCATCTTCTTCGCCTCCAGGCGCGTGGACCCCTTCAGGGCCTGAACCTGGTCCGCGGGATCGCTGCTTTCCTCGGAGGACGCTGAGCTACGCGCACGGCGGCGGCGACGGCGACGACCGGAGGTCTCCTCCTCGTCCGAAGACTCGGAGTCCTGCG
Organism: uncultured Actinomyces sp.; assembly: GCA_963531605.1. Taxonomy (GTDB): domain Bacteria; phylum Actinomycetota; class Actinomycetes; order Actinomycetales; family Actinomycetaceae; genus Pauljensenia. The sequence continues at coordinate 34,916 of CAUSHZ010000016.1, read as the reverse complement.
CGGGCGCGTCGGACTTGTCGGCTTCTTCTTGGGCGGGGGCCGCGGCCTCGTCCGCCTTCTTGGAGCGACGGCGACGGCGGGTCTTCGGCTCGGCGGGTGCCTCCTCAGACTCAGACTCAGACTCGGTCGCGGGAGCCTCGGGGGTTTGGGCAGCCTCGGCCTCGTCAGCGGCCTTCTTGGAGCGGCGACGACGCTTCGGGGTAGCCTCTTCGTGAGGAGCGGCCTCCTCGTCGGGGGCGGCGGACTTGCGGCGACGCTTGGGCTCCGGTTCCTCAACAATCGCAGGAGGAGCGACCTCGGGGGCAGCCTGGAACACGGGCGCCTGGAACAGCAGCGACGCGGCGGGTGCCACGGGCGTGGTGGATTCGGTTGTCACGATTCTCCAATGGTGGGTGCGCGCCCCGTGCCTGGACGCACCCTTTTTCATCGCCCGCGAGGGGCGGAAACCTAGTGGAGCGCTGATGCGCAGCGGCCGGCGGCATATGAATACGTCATCGCTCGGCTCTCGTCGCGGGGGCACTCCCGCGACATCCATTCACGTCCATTGTCGCACAACAGCGTCTTGTTCCGACGATGGGGTGATCAGAACAACGCAACGCCGAGCGATATCTCACGGAAGAACCCATAAAAATTATTCGGACGCGTATGTCACAAAACGGCCTCTGAACCAGCATTTCAATCAATCCAACCGACAATTTTGGGCTACATTAATATCAACCCGTGACATAGGTCCTATGGATCTCGGACACGGGATAATCGACCCCAATCCCAACACGAGAAGGTCCCATCATGACCCTCGCGCAGACAGCGCTTGACGCGGTCACCGTCGGACGATGGCAGTTCGGTGTTACCACCGTCTACCACTTCGTCCTCGTGCCGCTGACGATCGGCCTGTCCCTGCTGGTTGCTATCATGCAGACCGCGTGGCACCGCACCGGCAAGGAATACTGGCTGCAAGCAACTCGCTTCTTTGGCAAGCTCCTCCTCATCAACTTCGCGCTCGGTGTCGCCACCGGTATCGTGCAGGAGTTCCAGTTCGGCATGAACTGGTCCGAATACTCCCGCTTCGTCGGCGACATCTTCGGCGCTCCCCTGGCCGTTGAGGCACTCCTCGCCTTCTTCCTTGAGTCCACCTTCCTGGGCCTGTGGATTTTCGGCTGGGGCCGCCTCTCCAAGCGCATGCACCTGCTGACGATCTGGTGCGTCGCCCTGGGTACCATGTTCTCCGCGGCCTGGATCCTCGCGGCCAACGCGTGGATGCAACACCCCGTGGGTGCCCGCTTCAACCCCGAGACCGGCCGCGCCGAACTTGACGGCGTGAGCGGCTTCATGAAGCTCATCACCTCCGGCGTGTACCTGAGCGAATACTCCCACGTCATCACCTCCGCTTGGCTGGTCGCGGGCTCCTTCGTCGCCGGCATCTCCATCTGGTGGATGGTGCGCACCGCCCGCGAGGGCTCCGACGAGGCCATGGCTCAGTCGCGTAACATCTGGCGTCCGATCGCCCGCTTCGGCCTGACCGCCGTCCTGATCGGCGGCCTCGGAACCGCCGCCTCCGGCCACATCCAGGGCCAGGAGATGGTTGAGGTCCAGCCCATGAAGATGGCTGCCGCCGAAGGCATCTGCATGGACACCGAGGGCGCGGCCTTCACGGTCGCCCAGTTCGGCTCCTGCCCCCTCGGCGATGACGGCGCTCAGCCGACCCAGTTCATCAAGGTTCCCGGCGTCGCTTCCTTCATGTCGCACAACTCCTTCACCGCCACCTCTGAGGGCGTCGCCGACGTCCAGGAGCGCATGGTGGAGCTACTCAACTCCGATGCGAACTTCACCGCCAAGTACGGTGACGCCTCGCAGTACGACTTCCGTCCTCCGCAGATGGTCGCCTTCTGGTCGTTCCGCTTCATGATCGGCCTGGGCATGCTGGCCTTCCTGCTGGCGGCGTGGGGCCTGTGGGCCACCCGCGGCGGGCGCACCTCGTCCAACAAGTGGCTGAGCGTCCTCGCCCTGGTCAACCTCCCCCTGCCGTTCGCGGCCGCTTCCTTCGGCTGGATCTTCACCGAGATGGGTCGTCAGCCGTGGGTTGTCGTCCCGAACCTGCAGGCGCTGTCCGCTGGCTCCGACCTCGGTTCCGTCAACATGATGACCGACATGGGCATCTCCCCCAACGTTCCGGCTGGCCAGATGCTCACCTCGCTCATCCTGTTCACCCTGCTGTACGGCGTCCTCGGCGTCATGTGGTACATCCTCATGAAGCGCTACGCCGTCGAGGGCATCCACTCGTCCAAGGCCGACAAGGCGCAGGACGATGCTCCCGCCGACCTGTCCTTCGGATACTGAGAGGAACACCGATCATGACTCTGTCTATCCTGTGGTTCGTTCTCATCGCCGTTCTGTGGACGGTCTACCTGATCCTCGAGGGCTTCGACTTCGGCGTCGGCATGCTCCTCCCCTTCGTCGCCAAGGGCGACCGTGAGCGCACCCAGACCGTGCGCACGATCGGCCCCCACTGGGACGGCAACGAGGTGTGGCTGCTCACCGCTGGTGGCGCGACCTTCGCCGCGTTCCCCGAGTGGTACGCGACCATGTTCTCGGGCATGTACCTCGCCCTGTTCCTGATCCTCGTCTGCCTGATCATCCGCGTCATGGCCCTCGAGTGGCGCTCCAAGGTCGCCACCGAGAAGTGGCGTCACGCCTGGGACTGGGCGCACACGATCAGCGCGTGGCTCGTCCCGATCCTGCTGGGCGTCGCTTTCGCGAACTTCGTCCAGGGCATGCGCATTGAGGTCGTTGACGTGGCCACCGGCACCGTCATTGACCCGACGCTGGTCAACCAGTCGCTGGCAACCGCGACGCACCAGCTGACCGGCGGTTTCTTCTCGCTGCTCACGCCCTACACCATCCTCGGCGGCCTGGCTGTCATGGCCGTGTGCCTGGCTCACGGCGCGCAGTTCCTGGCGCTGAAGACGACGGGCGAGGTCCGCGACCGCGCCAACGCGATTGCCGCCCCCGCGACGATCGCCGCGACCGTCCTGGCCGCCGCCTGGCTCATGTGGGGTCAGTTCGCCTACACGACGAACGTTCTGGCGTGGATCCCGCTCGTGGTCGCCGCGCTCGCGATCATCGTGTCGACGGCTCTGTCGCAGGCGTCGCTGCGTCGTGAGGGCTGGTCCTTCGTGGCCTCCTCCGTCGCGATCGCCGGCACTGTCGCGTGGGTGTTCGCGTCGATGGCTCCGGCCGTCCAGAAGTCCTCGATCAACCCCGCGTACTCGCTGACGATTGATCAGGCTTCCTCGACCCCGTCGACGCTGACCGTCATGACCATCGTGACCGTCTGCCTGCTGCCGATCGTCCTGGTCTACGTCTTCTGGTCCTACTGGATGTTCCGCGCTCGCGTGGGCGTCGAGGACGTTGAGACGCGCACCGGTCTGCTGCTCAAGAAGATCCGCGTGGGCGAAAACTTCTTCGCCAGCTGATCCTCGCATCACGACGCGCCCGGTCCCTCACCTTGGGGCCGGGCGCGTTTGTTGTCACGCCACGAGGGCGGGGACCTTTGGCCCATGACGAGCCGTTTTAAGGCACAATAGATACGTGCGTCCCTTTGATCCTCGCTTGTTGCGTTATGCCCGCTCGGCGCGGCGCCCCATCGCTGTGACGGCCCTCCTGGGGACGTTCACTGCGCTGTTGGTTCTCGCCCAGGCGCTCCTCATTTCCGCAGCCCTCTCCCCCGTCGTCTCAGGCACTGCGTCCCTCACCGACGTCTGGCCCTTCATTGTGGGAATCGCGGCCGTGTTCGCCTGCCGCACAATCGTCGTCGCAGCCCGTGAGGCGGTGAGCACTCGCGCGGCCGCCGCCGCGGTCAGGGAGCTGCGCGGACGCGTCGTCGACGCAAGCGTCACGCTGGGACCTCGCTGGAGGGCTACCAAAGGCGCGGAGACGACGACGCTGCTGTCGACCGGTCTCGAGGATCTACGCCCCTACTTCGTCTCCTTCCTGCCCCAGCTTGTCCTCGTATGCACGGTGACCCCGGCGGCTCTCGGCGTCATTCTTCTCCTCGACTTTTGGTCCGCGCTCATCGCCCTACTCGTCATCCCCCTGATCCCGATTTTCATGATTCTCATCGGGCGCTTTACCCAGGCGGCCTCGGAGGACAAACTCGCGTCGATGAAGCGCCTGACCGCCCAGCTCCTCGACCTCATGTCGGGCCTTCCCACGCTGCGCGGCCTCGGCCGCGAAAAGGCACCGCGCACGCACCTGCACGCTCTGGGTGCGGCGAACACCAAGGCCACGATGGCCACGCTGCGCGTCGCATTCCTGTCGGGTGGCGTGCTCGAGTTCCTGACGACCCTGTCGGTGGCCCTCGTCGCCGTCGAGGTCGGTATGCGCCTCGTTTTCGGCAACATTTCGCTGTTCCACGGCCTCGCCGTCATCATGCTCGCGCCCGAGGTTTTCGAACCCCTGCGCCAGGTCGGCGCGCAGTTCCACGCGTCGGCGAACGGTGTGACGGCCTCGAAGGCCGCTTTCGACATCATCGAGGAGGCCGAGGCCGTGGCCTCCCCCGGAACCGAGGCATGCCCCGACATGGCACGCACCGACATCGTTCTCGACGGTCTTTGCGTGCGTGCGCGCGGCGCGTGGGCTCCGGCTCCGACGAACGGCGTCATCGCGCCCGGCGTCGTGACGGCCCTGTCTGGCCCATCCGGCGCGGGCAAGTCCACGATTGTCGCGTGCTTGCTGGCCGACATGACACCGGATGCTGGCCGTGTCCTGCTGCGCCCTTCGGCCTCGTCCTCCGTCAGCGGGTCAATCCTGTCGGATATAGATCCCGCGACCTGGCGTCGCCAGATCTCGTGGGTGCCTCAATCGCCCACGCTGGTTCCGGGTACGATCCTGGACAACATGGGCGATCTGCCGCTCGACGACCTGAACGATGCGGCAGTGGCGACCGGCTTCGATGACGTCTTGGCCGCCGCCCCGGGCGGGTGGAATACCGTCATCGGCTCCGGCGGCGTCGGCTTGTCCGTTGGTCAGCGTCAGCGCCTAGCCCTCACGCGCGCCCTGGCCGCCCATTCCCAGGTCGTCATCCTTGACGAGCCCACGGCGCACCTCGATGCCGTCAGCGAAGAAACCGTCGTGAGGGCCATCGACGCGATGCGGGATGCGGGACGAACCGTCATCGTCATCGCGCACCGCGCGGCCATGATGGAGGCCGCCGATGCCATCATCGACGTTCGCTCGACCGTTGACGAGGAGGCACACGCATGAAGCTCTTTTTGACACGCTCCGAATCCGTCGCGCTGCGCCGATGCGTCTCCATGCTCCAGGTCTCGCGCTCCGGATTCGCCCTCTCGTTGCTTCTCGGAGTCACCGCCCTCGGTGCCGCAATCGCTCTCGGCGGCACCGCCGCGTGGCTCATCGCACGCGCCTCCCAGCAGCCCCCGGTGCTCTACCTAACGGTCGCCGCCACCTCGGTCCGCCTCTTCGGTGTCTCGCGCGCCCTCGCACGCTACCTGTCGCGCCTCGCCTCCCACAAGGTGGCGCTGACGGGTATGGATAACCTGCGTAACAACCTCTACGACGAGTTGGCTGCGGCACCCGGAATGAAGCTCTCGACGCTGCGCCGAGGCGATCTCATGACCCGCGCCGGAGCAGACGTCGACGAGGTCGGCAACGTCGTCGTCAAGACTCTCCTGCCCGCTCTCGTCGCGGCGATCGTCGGCGTGGGCACGGTCGGTGTCATCACGATCATCTCGCCGGCAGCCGGCATCATCCTCGCGATCAGCCTCGTCGTCTCGGGCGTCATTGCCCCGGCCATCATCGCACGATCGGTGCGCCTGGCCGAGAGCCAGGGAGCCGATGCGCGCACCGACATCGCTGCAACCTCGCTCGCGATCCTCGAGGGCGCCACCGAGTTGTCGATGGCGGGCACACTGGAGCGCGCACGCCACTCTCTGGGCGAGTCCGAGGTCGCCCTGAGCGCCGCTCTGGGCCGCTCGGCGCGCCTGTCCGCGTTCGCGCGCGGCCTCGACGTGTGCGCGATGGGCGTCGCCGTGATCGGCGCGCTCCTCATCGGGATCCCGCAGACAACCTCGGGGGCCCTCGCGCAGGTCCTCCTGGCCGTCATCGTGCTCGTTCCTCTGTCTTCCTTCGAGGGAGTCGCCGAACTGACGCCCGCCGCCGCGCAGCTCGTGCGCAGCGCCCAGGCCGCGACGCGCATCTGCTCACTCCTGGACGAGGAAGCACCGGCGCAGCCCCACGATATTCCGGAAGGTCCCACCGTCATCGAGGCACGCGATCTCGCCATCGGATGGCCGGGCGGACCAACGCTCGCAACGGGTATTTCGCTGACGTTGCGCCCCGGATCGTCCCTCGCGATCGTCGGCCCCTCGGGCATCGGCAAGACGACGCTTCTGGCGACCCTCACGGGTATCATCCCGCCCAAGTCGGGCAGCGCCCTGATCAACGGTGTTCCCGCGTGGGGAGCCGATCGCGACCAGCTCACCTCACGCATCACGATGACAGCAGAGGACGCACACGTCTTCGCCACCACCATCTACGAAAACCTGCGGGTCGCACGCGCATCCCTCACCCGGGACGAGGCCGCCGAGCTCCTGTCTCGAGCCGGCCTCGCGCAGTGGGTCCAGTCCCTGCCCGACGGCCTCGACACCGTGATCGGATCCGGCGGCACGACCGTGTCCGGCGGCGAGCGTCGCCGCCTTCTCATGGCCAGGGCTCTCGCCGCGCCCGCTCCGATCATGGCTCTCGACGAGGCCTCCGAGCACCTTGATGCGGCGACGGCCGACCGCCTCATGGAAACGCTGCTGACCCGCTCGCCCGACCGGGCAACCCTGGTGGTCACCCACCGCTTGAGCGCCCTGGACCAGGCCGACCACGTCATCGTTTTGGCAGCTCCCGAGCCCGGCCAGTGCGCGACGATCGCCGCGCGCGGCACACACGACGAGGTCCTACAGGCCCTTCCCACCTACCGCTGGGCCCTCGACCAGGAGGAACAATGAGCACCGACTCCACAGACTTCACGCTGCTGAAAGCGGCCCTAGACCTCACCAGCTCCCTGGACCTGAAGGCGGGCCTGCAAAACTTCGTGGACCAGGCCTGCGTCCTCACGTCCTCTCCGCACGCCACGCTTTCGGTCCTGGACACGTGGGGGGCCACCACCCTGCAGCTCGAGTTCCACGAGCCCGGTCCAATCCCCGAGGTCCCCGAAGCTCTCATGACGGCGATCCCCGCAAGCGAGCCTCTCCTCGTCAACTCGCCGTCGGACGCACCCGACCTCAATCTGCCGGAGACCACTCCCCCGTTCCTCGGCGTCTCGATCCTCGTGCACGAGCAGGTCTACGGACGCCTCTACCTGTGCGGAAAGGCGGGCGGGTATTCATCCGCCGATGCCGCTGTCCTCAGCGCGCTCGCGCCCGCCGCCGGCATCGCCGTCGAAAACGCGCACCTGTACGCGGACTCGAAGCGCACCGCACGGTGGATCAGCGCCTCGCAGTCGCTCACGACCACCATGCTGGAGGGTGCCGACGAGGAGGAGGCGCTCGAACTCATTGCCAAGACAGTGCGCGAAGTGTCCCACGCGGACACCGCCATCATCGTCCTTCAGTCCGTGGGCGACACCTGGGCAGCCGAGATCGTCGACGGCAAGAACGCTTCCAGCCTGCTGGGCCTAACTTTCCCGCCCGAAGGCCGCGCGATGAGCGTGTTGCACGAGGGCACCGGCATGATCGTCGACTCGATGTCGCGCGCACAGACGATGCGCGTCCCCCAGCTGGCGGCCTTCGGATCAGCTCTCTATGCTCCCCTGCGTTCACGTGGCGTGTCCTCCGGTGTCCTCATTCTGCTCCGTCAGATTGGCGCACCCGAGTTCGACAGCTCCGAGCTCTCGCTCGCTGAATCCCTCGCCTCTCAGGCCACGCTCGCGCTCGAGCTCGCGTCCGCTCGCCACGCGCAGGACGTGGCAGCTCTGCTGGACGAGCGCGACCGTATCGGGCGCGACCTCCATGACTTTGCCATCCAGCAGCTGTTTGCGACCGGCATGGCCCTGGACGCGGCCAAGCAGAAGGTCGCTGCGGGCCAGACGGACCCGGCTGCCCTCGAGTCCCTCATCGATTCCTCGCTCGCTTCGATCGACGAGGCCGTGCGTCAGATCCGCACGATCGTGCACAACCTGCGCGAGCGCGACAAGGCCGTCGGCCTGGTGGAGAGAATCCGCCGCGAATCGTCGCTCACGCGTTCCGCCCTGGGCTTCGCCCCTTCGCTGCTCATCACGCTCGACGGCGCTGCCATCAACTCGGACCTGGACAACGAGCTCGTCGTCATCGACGAGTTCGACGGTCGCGTCGACCCGGACCTGTCCGACGACGTCGTCGCGATCGTGCGCGAAGGCCTGTCGAATATCGCCCGCCACGCACACGCGACCGCCGCGGCCGTGTGCGTCGATGTGTCGGGGCGGGGAAAGTCGGGACGCGTGCGCATCACGATCACCGATGACGGACGAGGCATCGATCCGTCCCGCACCCGAAACTCAGGCTTGGCGAACATGGCGGAGCGCGCGCGACGCCACCGAGGCTCCTTCGATGCCGGCAGCGGCGAGGGCGGGGTGGGCACCCAGATCCGGTGGATCGCTCCGCTTGAGGGCTAGCCAGACGCACACGCACAACACGACGGTGGGGGTGGACGTTCCGATTGGAACTCCACCCCCACCGCGCGGACGGGAGTCGCTATCTCCCGGCTCTCAGCTGAGCATCAGCCCAGCCAGCGTCCGTCACTGCCGAAGGTGTACCAGCGCCAGCCAATCCAGTGGCCGCCCGTGTACATGTCGCCTCCGGTCCCGAAGTAGTACCAGACGCCACCGATGAGCTGCCAGCCGGTCGCCATCTGGCCCGAGGCTCCGAAGTAGTACCAGGTGCTTCCCAGCGGAACCCATCCGATCATCATGGCACCGCTGTCGCTCATCAGGTACCAGTGCGAGCCCATCTGAAGCCAGCCGGTGTGCATCGCTCCGGACGGATCCAGGTAGTACCACGCGCCACCCGTGTAGAGCCAACCGGTGGTCATGACGCCGTTGGAGGCGAAGAAGAACCACTTGTCTCCCACCATCTGCCAGCCAGTGACCATCGCGCCGGTCTCGGGCGTCAGGTAGAACCAGGAACCTCCGAGGTTGACCCATCCGGTGACCTGCGCTCCGGCGCCATTGTGGTAGCGCCACGCGCCATCCCAGTAGACCCAGCCGGTCAACATGTAGCCGTTTTGGTCGAAGCGGTACACATTGCCGCCAAGCGTCAGGGTCTCATTCTTGGCGTAGCCACCGGAGCTGATCTTCCACCACCAGCCGGCTCCGTCGTTCATCCAGGTGCCCACCGTGTGATCGGGAGCGGGCGCGGGGTCCGGCGTGGGTGCGGGGTCCGGCGTGGGTGAGGGATCCGGCGTGGGTGCGGGATCCGGGGTCGGATCGGGGCTCGGCTCGGGCTCGGGTGCCGGTTCCTCAGCCAGGGCGAGGGTCACGAGACCCGATTCGGCGAACCCGGCCTCGTTCATGGCCATGACACGGATAACCGAGCCGTTGTTCTCTCCGTCGATCGTGAGGGTCAGCTCGGGGCCGTTCTCCTCTTCGACGATGGCCCACGAATCGGAGCCCTCGCGCTTGATCTGCCAGAACAGGGTCGGAGCGGGCTTTCCGCTCGCCTCAGCCTTGATCGTGACCTGTGTGCCTTCCTTCGCCGTCACGGTGCGGAAGGCGCCGTCGCCGGAGATCTGCGCGTCTTCGGCGGGATCGGCCATCACGGTCAGCGGCTTGATGACCGGGGGCTCCTGGTCATCGGGATCCGGGGTCGGTGCGGGCGCGGCGAAGGCCTCGACCTCCGCGAGCGCGAACTCACCGAACTCGGTGGGCTGGATGACACGGATGAAGCGCGCGTCGAAGCCCTCGAAGTCGACCGCGCTCGGGCGGCCGCCGACTCCGTCGACCTTGATCATGTGGACGCCGTCCACCGCGCCGGCGGTGGCCGGGTTGAAGTTGCCGGACAGGCGCGTCGTGGAGGCGACGACCCAGAAGTCGTGCAGGCGCTGGTCGCAGGAGATTCCCTGGCAGTTGTCGGAGGAGGAGCGGTTCCAGACGTTGACGACGCCGAGGGGGTGTGTCTCGCCGAGGTCGACCTCCCACCAGGGGTTCGCCTGCTTGCCCGTGTGGGCAACCGATCCGTTGTCCCACACGCCGTCCGTGTTGCCGTCGACGGCGCGTGAGGCGGTGCCTCCCCAGCCGACGGAGGACATGGAGGCCGTCTTGTTGAGGGCCAGGTTGTCGCTGCCCTTGGTGACGGTCAGGGTCGCGCGCGCCGAGGTGGTGGAGCCGTTGGCATTCGTGGCGACGGCGTAGAACTGCGCGCCGTCATCCTCGAGCGTCGTCGTCAGGGTGTACATGGAGCTCGTGGCGTCCGGAATCACCGTTCCTTCGGTCGATCCCTTGGGGACGCGGTACCACTGGATGGTGGCGGCCGGGCGGCCCGATGCGACGACGGTGAAGGTGGCGCTCTCCCCCGCCTTCACGGAAACCGACGCGGGGTCTGTGGCGATGACGGGAGGCTGGGTGGCCGCGTTTTCGCCGTAGACGTGCAGGGTCGCGCTCACGGAGCGCAGGCCGATCGGGTTGGCGTAGTAGGAGGGGTGTGCCAGCTCCAGGCGCAGGGGGGTGACCTTGCCGGGCTCGAGGGTGAGGCCCTCGCCGACTTCTCCGGCCTCGATCTGGGCACCGGTCACCTCAATGGAGGTGGTCCCGAGGGTGATCTTGTAGGTCGTGGAGGCGTCGAAGTTGCCGGAGAACTTCAGGGTCAGGTCGGTGATGGCCTTGTCCGTCTTGTTCACGAGGTAGGCGTCGTAGGCCTGTGCGCCGGAGTAGCGCAGTGCGGAGGCGCGTCCGAAGAACTGCTCCGAGGAGATGGTCGCGCCGTCGACGGCGGTGACCGTCTGCGTGGGCACGTAGGTGGGGGCGGCGTCGAAGGTGACCTTGACGACGGGGCGCAGGTTCGGCTCCGGGTTCTCACCCGACATGGTCACCGTGAGGGTGGTGCCGTCCTGGGTGAAGTCGAGGGAGCGGTCGGTGCCGTCAACGGTGACGGCGCTCACGTGGCCACCGACGCTGGGAAGCGTCAGCGTCTTCCCGGGGCTCCACAGTTCGGGGAAGAAGTACAGGTCGTTGCCCTTGGTCATGACCTTGCCCCAGTTGGGGGCGGGGTACCACGTCGGGCGGGCTCCCGTGATGGCGTCGGGGTGGCGCGCCATCCACTGGCCGACCTCGGTGACGACGCCGGCGTCGAAGGCGTCGATCGTGCCGTCGCCCTTGGGGCCGATGTTGTAGGCGAACTGGCCGCCCGAGGCGACCGTGCCGATCAGGTTGTTGATCAGCTCGCGTTCCTTGTAGCTCTTCGCGCTCTCGTCGCGGTTTGCCCACGAGCAGTATCCCCAGCAGGACGGGTAGATCGAGCGAATCGACTCCCAGGGACCCATGTGGAAGTCCGTGGTCACCGAGTTGTCGCCGCCTACCTCGAAGTCGCCGGCCTTGTTCCACACGCGGGAGTTGACCATCGTCTCGGGCTGGAGCTCGTGGACCCACTGGGCCATGCGCTGAGACTGCTCGGCGGTGGGGCCGCCCATGTCGAACCACAGCTCGGCGATCGGGCCGTAGTTGGTGAGCAGCTCGGTCAGCTGGGGCTTGATGACGGTCGTCATCAGGTCTTCATCGATGGGGTTGACGTTGCCGTAGGGTTCGGGAGTCTGCTTGGTCCAGTCGATGATCGAGAAGTAGAAGGCGAGCTTGACGCCGAGCTTGTTGCACTCGGTGGACAGCTCCTTCATCGGGTCCTTGCCGTAGTTGGACTGCTTGACGATGTTGTAGTCGGTCGTCTTCGTGTCCCACATGGCGAAGCCGTCGTGGTGCTTAGACGTGATCATCAGGTACTTCATACCCGAGTCGTGGACCGTCTTGCAGATGGCGGAGGCGTCGAAGTTCGCGGCCAGGTCCTTGGCCTTGAGCAGGTAGTCGTCGGTGGGGATGTTCTCCCAGGCCTTGATCTGCTCGGGGTAGCCCATTCCCTGGCGGTGGCCGTTGTAGTAGCCGCCGTAGACGGAGTAGACGCCGAAGTGCATGAACATGCCGTACTGGAGTTCTTGCCACTTGGCGATCTTGGGGGTGGAGCTCAGTGGTACCGCTGCGGGGACGCCGGTAGGCGCTGGCGACGCGTCGGCAAAACTCGGGGCGCTCATGGGTGCGAGCACCAGTGCCGTAGCGACCGCACAACCGGCAAGCATTCGCTTGAGGTTCACGGGGTGTCCTTTCAAGGGGTAACGGTGGACGACAGTGTCCGTCCTCAACGGTGAGGATGAGGCGAACGTTACCCCACAGGGCTTTTTCATGAACCAGTTTGACAGTACCTTTCTTACAAATCAGTGATTCCCCTGATTAGCAGACAACTTAACGCGCAGGATAAATAAGCTGACGGGCCCGCACACAGGCCGAGCGGGCCGGATAGTTCCGACCCGCTCGCGTTCGTCTCGCCCCTTCCGGGACGAGGCAGTGGCTCAGTTACGCCAGGACGCCGCCCTCTGCCCGGCCACCCACGCGGCCACCTGCGTGCGGCGCTGCAGGCCCATCTTCGACAGGAGGGAGGTGATGTGGTTCTTCACGGTCTTTTCCGCAACGCCCAGCTTCTCGCCGATTTCACGGTTCGACAGGCCATCGCCGATCAGGTCCAGGACCTTGCGCTCCGACGGCGTCAGGTCTGCGGTCGGATCCTCGTGATCGACGCGGCGACGCGTCAGGGTGCGCTCGTCGAGCAGCACGCGACCGTCGGCAACCGCCTTGATCACGTCGGTGATTTCCGCGCCGCGCACGGTCTTGAGGATGTACGCACGGGCACCCGCGTCGAGGGACTCAGCCAGGGCCTCGTCGTCATCGAACGACGTCAAGACAACCGGGAGGATCTGCGGGTGGGAGGAACGCAGTCGATTCATGATGTCGATGCCGGTGCCGTCGGGCAGCTGCAAGTCCACCAGGATCACGTCGGGACGCACCAGGTCGGCGCGGCGCACGGCATCAGCAACAGAGCCGGCCTCGGCGACAACCTCGAGGGCGTCGTCGCGGTCGACGATCTCGGCAATGCCACGTCGAACGATCTCGTGGTCGTCAATGATCATGACGCGCGTACGCGCGGACGTATTTTCACTCACGTGTTGATTCTAACCGTCGGGAGGGCAAACGCCCTCGTGTACTGACTACTTCTCGGGAGACAGGCGGCTCATCGCATCCTGCGCGGCAGCGTTCTCCGCGTGCTTCTTCGACGAGGCCTGCCCCGAGCCGATCGGATCGGGGTGCCCGGAGACGAAAGCGTGGGCGGTGAACACGCGCTGGTGGTCCGGCCCCTCCCCCTCAACCACGTAGGAGACCTCGCCCAGGCCCTGCGCCTGCGAGTATTCGATGAGGATCGTCTTCCAGTCCTGGTGCTGTCCGCGCGAGGGGGCGTCCACGAGGAGGAAGCTCAGGCGCTCGAGGATGACCCGGCGCGCCTCTTCCAGGCCGCTGGTCAGATAGGTCGCGCCGATGAGCGCCTCGAAGGTGTCGGACAGGATCGAATCCTTGTCGCGTCCCCCGTGCATCGACTCACCCTTGCCCAGGAACACGAAGTCACCCAGGCCGATCCGGCGGGCGGCGGCAGCCAGGGGCTGCTGAGAGACGGTCGCTGCACGCATGCGCGACAGGTCCGACTCGGCCACGTCCGGGTACTGCTCGTAGAGCTTCTGCGCGATCACGATCGACAGGACCGAGTCGCCCAGGAACTCGAGGCGCTCGTTGTTCGCGATGCCCCCGGCCTCGTTCGCGTAGGACCGGTGCACGAGCGCCAGCTGCAGGAGCGGGGCGTCGATGCGGGTCCCCCACGCCTCCACCAGCGCCTCCGTGTCGGTGCGCGGAGGAACGGGCAGGTGCTTGGAACGACTCATCAGGATCGCCCCGGCTCGGCGTCGTCGCCCAGCAGGGAGGCCAGGGAGGCTAAGCGCGGGTCGACGACGAAGTGCTCGTGGTCGGAGGGCAGATCCGCCCACTTCTCGCCGCAGACGTCGCACAGGCCCGCGCAGTCCTCGCTGCACAGCGGGCGCGGATCCACGAGGGGAATGATCGCATCGCGCAGCTGCGTCTCGATGTTGACCGTGTCGCGCTCGCCGATGACGAACAGGTCCTCGACCTCCTCGTCCTCGTCGTCCGTGGGAGTCAGGGCGGGAGCACCCGGTTCGAAGTAGACCTCCGCGCTGGAGACGTCGTGATGGTCGCGCACCTCGTCGAGGCAGCGCACGCACTCCCCGACGAGATCCACGGAGGTGGCGAGCTGCACGAGCACGCCGTCCTCGACGCTGGTGAAGTCCACCGACACGTCCAGGGGGACGCCGGGGACGGCCGACATGGAGGGGGTGCCCAGGTCGTCGGGGGTCACCCACACGAGGTCCTGGTGCAGCGTCGAACCCAGGGCGCGCGGCAGGCGCGCCAGGGACAGGGTCAGGGAATTGTCACTCATTGGTCAGATCCACATCGGTGACGCCAACGCCGCGGCGTTCCGCGATCGTGCGACGTCCCGCGTCGGTGCGACGCGCAAGGTCGGAGATGAGCTGGGCAAGCTCGTCCAGCGAGGAGGCCACGTAGTCGTCGGCACCCTCACGCAGGGAGGCTGCCGAGCGCTTGGCCTCGGAAACGATCTCGCGGGCGCGATCCTCGGCCATGCGCACGATGTTCTCGGTGGAGACGATGCGGGCGGCCTGGGCGTTCGCGTCGGCGATCGTGGCCTCGGCATCCGAGCGCGCCTGCGAGACGAGGGCCGTGGCCTCGTCGTTTGCGCGCGAGCGCGTGCGCTCGGCTTCTTCCTCGGCGTCGGCCAGGATCTGCGCGGCGCGCTCGTTGGCCTGGTCGAGGGTCGAGGCGGCGCGCGAGTTCGCCTCGGCGATGCGCGTCTCGGCGGCAGAATCGGCGCGCCCCAGGACGGCGTCCGCGTCGGCGACGACGGCATCGGCGGCCACGAGGTCCTCAGGCAGAGCCTCGCGGGCCTGGTCGAGCAGGTCGAGGATCTCGGCCTTGTTCACCATGATTGAGGCCGACAGGGGAACCGTGCGCGAGGACTCCACGAGGTCCTCGATCTGGTCGAGGGCGGCGATCACGGTGGAGGGACCGTAGACGGTTTCCTCGTTCCACTCGTCCTGAGTCTGGTTGTCGGTCGTGTCAGCCATGGCTGCCTCCTGCGTTCCACCGGGCATTATTCAGCTTCTATTGTCGGTCAAAAATCGCTCAATCGCTGGAGGGACATACCGAGAAATATCCTTTTTCAGACCCACGAGTTCACGCACGGCGCTCGAGGAGACGTGTGCGAGGTCCGGACGGGTCGGAATCCACCAGGTGTCGACGCCCCCGATCTCACGGTTGAAGACCGCCTGGGCGGCCTCGTAGTCCACGTCGATCGACGAGCGCACGCCCTTGACAATGAGGGTGGCCCCCAGGCGCGAGGCCTCGTCCATCGTCGCCCCTTGCAGCAGGACAACCTCAACACCGCCCAGGTGCGCCGTGGCTTCCCCGATGAGCGCGACGCGATCTTCGGGGGCGATGAGGCCGCGCTTGGCGGGGTTGACTCCGACACCGATGATGAGGCGATCGGCGATGGCGCAGACGCGCTCGGCGACGTCGAGGTGCCCGTACGTGAAGGGGTCAAAAGAACCGGGGAACAGCGCGATCATCGTTCTTCCTCCTGCGCGTGCGACGAGGCCGGGGCATCGGCGAGAACCCGCGCAACGTCGCCGGTTTCGTCCTTGGGCAGGGGCGGACCGGCGAAGTACGCGACGGTTTCACCCCACGTGCGCTGGTCCTCGAGGACGAGGAAGTCCGGCCACGTGGGGGCGGGCGCGCGCGTGGACCGCTCGACGACGACGAGCGCGTCGGGGCCGATCCACGGGCCGAGGGAAGACAGCGCCGTCGTCATGTCGTCTTCTGCGATGTCGTAGGGAGGGTCGATGAACACCAGGTCGATGTCTCCCGCGAGCGCTTCCCCACTGCGCGCACTCAGGTAGGTGCGCGCGTCGGCGGTGACGACGCGGGCGGGCAGCCCCGTCGAGCGAACGTTCGCGGAGGCGACGCGGGCCGCGGCCGACGCCTTTTCGACGAGGGTGGCGTGGGCGCCTCCGCGCGACAGGGCTTCGAGGCCGAGGGCGCCCGTTCCGGCGTAGAGGTCGAGGACGGTCGCGCCGTCCAGCACGTTCATGTGGTCCAGGCGCGAAAAGAGGGCCTCGCGGACCCGCTCGGAGGTGGGACGAGTGCCGGACTTGGGCACGGCGAGGGTACGCCCCTTGGCGCTGCCTGCGACGATTCTGGTCATACCCCTACCCTACCGGGCACACCTCAGGAGCGTTGCATCCACTCGATCTGCCCGTCCGATGCGGCGCGCAGCGCCCGGGCGAGGTCCGGGTGGCGCTCCAGCATCGGATCTCGTTCCAGGAGGGTCTCGGCTTCTCCTTTCGCGCGGCGGATGAGCGCCTCGTCGCGGCGCACCGAGAGGAAGCGCAGGTGGGTGGCCGTGCCCGACTGGCCGGCTCCAAGCACATCGCCTTCCTTGCGCAGGCGCAGGTCAGCCTCGGCGAGCTCGAAACCGTCGGTCGTATCCGCGAAGGCCTGCAGGCGCGCTGCGCCCGAGTCCGTGAGTTCGTGTCGATGCATGGCGATGCACAGCGAGGGCAGGGAGGACCGTCCGACGCGTCCGCGCAGCTGATGGAGCTGGGCGAGACCGAATTGCTGGGCGTCGAGGATGACCATGAGGGTCGCCTCCGACACGTCGACGCCGACCTCGATGACGGTTGTGGCGACGAGGAGGGGCGCACGTCCGGCTGAGAAATCCTCCATGATCTGCGCCTTAACGGGCGAGGGTGTGCGTCCCGTCAGCTCGTGGATGGCGATGCCGGACAGGGCCGGGTGGGAGCGCAGGTAGGCGGCGACCTCCTCAACGGAGGCGAGGGGGCGCGCGCCCTCCTCCTCGGCGTCGACGACTTCGTCGGAGGCATCGATGCGCGGGCACACGACGTAGACGCGACGCCCCTGCGCGATCTCTTCCGCGGCCCGCGCCCACGTGCGCTCCACCCACGCGGCGTTGGCGCTGTCGGCGAGGTAGGTAGCCACGGGGGCGCGCCCCGAGGGCATGCCGCTCATGCGCGTGTCGTCGAGGTCTCCAAAGACGGTCATGGCGATCGTTCGCGGAATCGGTGTCGCGGTCATGACGAGCTCGTGAACCGCGCGCCCATCCTCGCGTGCCCCGCGCAGCGCGGCTCGCTGCTCGACGCCGAAGCGGTGCTGCTCGTCGATGACGACGAGGGCCAGGTCCGAGAAACGCACGCTCTCCTGAAAGAGAGCGTGGGTCCCCACGACGATGAGCGGCTGTAGCGCGTTCATCGCGCTGTGAATCTCGCGGCGGGCGGCGGGCGTCGTCGAACCCGTCAGCAGGCGAACATCCGGGGCGTCCATCCCCAGGGGCTCCAGGAGCGCTCGCAGCGAGGCGGCGTGCTGCTCTGCCAGGACCTCGGTCGGCGCGACGAACGCCCCCTGGTGACCGGCGGCAACCACCTGAAGCAGCGCGCTGAGCGCGACGACGGTCTTACCCGATCCCACGTCTCCTTGCAGGAGCCGCTGCATCGGCACCTCGCCGGCCAGGTCGGCCCCGATCTGGGCGACCGCCTCACGCTGGGAGTCCGTGAGTTCAAAAGGCAGCGACTGCCGGAAACGCTCGCACAGCGGCGCGTCGATCGGAGAGGCCAGCGCCGCCACGGCCCGCGCGCCCCGGCGCTGTGCGGCCAGCCCCACCTGGAGGACGAAAGCTTCGGTGAAGGCCAGGGCCTTGCGCGCCTGCTGGTAGTCCTCGTCCGTCTCGGGCTGATGCAGGGCGCGCAGGTACGACGCGTGGGAGGCGAAGCCAGCGCGCTCGCGCACGTCGGCGGGCACCGGGTCGGGCACGTCGGCATCATCCAGGTGGTCCAGTACCATGCCGACTGCCCGGGCAATCGCCCACGAGGCCAGCGATCCGGTCGCTGGGTAGATCGGGATGGGACGCGAGGCAATGCGCTCGATGTCCTCCCCATCCACGCCCTCGAAGGAGGGATGGGTGAGCTGCAGCTTGCCGCGGTAGGCCCCGACCTTGCCCGCGAAGAGGAAGGACTGCCCCGGCGTGAGGAGACGTTCGATGGGGGCGAGCTTGTACTGGTTCTTAGCGAAAAAGGTCGCCGACAGGAACTGGACGCCGTCGGTGAGGGTGACTTCCAAGCGCACGCCCGAGCCGGATCGGTTGGCCACGAGGTGTGCGCCGGCGACCTCGGCGAGGATCGTCACGTCCTCGCCTTCTCGCAGGGAGGACAGCGGCGTGAGGCGACCCCAGTGGTAGTAGCGGCGCGGCGCGACCATCAGCAGGTCGCCGACCGTCGCCACACCCGCCCCTTCGAGAGCCTTCGCCGTCTTTTTCGGCAGGCGCAGGGACAGGGGGACGTCGAGTGCGCTCACGAGGCGCACCCCGCGACCAGGCTCGGACCACTCTGCCCGCCGTCCCAGGTCTCCAGGTCGATCGTCGACGACGCGTCGCGTGTGGAGAGCAGCTGGCGAACGGTGGCCACGGTGTAGGGGCCGTCGTCGTCGCGCGAAACGAGGAGGCGCCAGGCATCGCTACCACCCCGCGAGGCCTCGGCCAGCGCCTCGGCGATGCCCTCCGGGTCGCCGTCCGGGGGCAGCGGGGCGCTCGCGCACGAGGCAAGGGCGTCGTGCGCGCCGTCGCGCAGCATGCGCGCCAGGGTCGGAGCGGCTTCGACGCCGCCCGGCTGGGGTACGAACAACGGGGCGCAGGCGCGCGCGACCGCGAGGACGTCCAGGTCATCGCGGCTACCCGCGCGCAGAATCGCGGGAACACCAGGGGCGGGGGATGGTAGCACCGAGGCCACGGTACCGACCAGGGAGGCGCTGGCCTCGTCGCACGTGGCCACGAGGGTCACGCCCGTACGCGAGGTGGCCGCCGACACGATGCCCGCGGCGTCCCCAGAGCTCAGGTCCAAGAACACGACCGCTCCCGCGCGCGCGAGGTCTTCGACGAGGCCGGGGGCTCGCGTGCAGGCGATGACACGGGCGCGCTCGACGCGGCGCATCGGGCGGCGCTGCAGCAGGCGCACACCGCGGTGGCTCAGCCCCTCGTCGGCCAGCTCGTCGATGCCGATCTGCGCGTCCGGGCGGGCGTCGCAGACCTGGAAGCGGATGACCTGCCCCGAGGTGGGGTGTGCGGCCAGAGGAGCCGAGGTGTCCACGTGAAGCCTCCACTCCCCCATGCCAAAGAGATCGACCCTGCCCACGTAGGACAGGCGCGCCCCCAGGCCACCGAGGCGCGCGAGCAACGCGTCCAGGTCTTCCTGCGTTCCCTCCACGATGATGTCGACCGTGAAGTCGCGGCCGGGCCGAGGGGAGGCGGCCTCGGGCGCACGCGAATGGCGCTCCGCGAGATCGGCCAGCATCGCGGTGAACGACTGAAGGATTCCGGCGTCGCCCCGCATCGAGGCGTCGATGCAGGCCAGGACCAGGGCGATGAAGGCACCACCGGGGTCGATACGTCCCGTCGCCTCGTTCGTCGCTTCGACGAGGCCAATCTGCGCCTGGGAAGAAAAACGTGAGAAAACGTCTTCGACCTCCGGGAGCGTCGCCCCCAGGTCCTCAAGTTCGCGCACCGCCCCGCCGAGCATTTCCACGAGGGCATCGGACCATTCAATGGAGGAGGCCACGGGAGTCAAGGATGCGGCGAGCATGCGCCGCAGCGCGAGCGGCGTGACATGGGGCTCGTCCCCAAGAGCACCGGCCCACGCCTCGAAGATCGCTCCGAGGGCCATACCGCTATGGCCAAGGCCGCGGCGGATAATCGTCTCCACGGCCGCTTCGAGCGCGTCGCGCAGCTGAGCGCGCGGGTCCAGGGAATCCATCGCGGCCTCGAGTGCAGCCATCGTCGCTGCACCATTCGAGCCCGTGTCACAGTCCGCCCCGTCCCATCCGTCCAGGTCATCGAGGAAGGGCGCGAGCCTGGCGGCCTCCTCAGCCCCGGCGCGACACGCCTCGATGATGACAGAAGCATTCAGTTCCATGACTCCCCTTTCAGCCCCCTCCCATTGTCCCTGCGCGGCTCGGTGTGTGCGACCTGACACGACCCAGATCGGCTGCGACTTGTTGAAAGCATGGTTCGTCCGCTATTCTGTCATGGTTGCCTTCGGTTCAAGCACCGGAGGATGCATTCTCCGCAAGCGCGGAGACAAAGACTGAACTGGAAGACATACCGAGGAGAACATCGTGGCTGCCGTTTGTGACGTGTGCGGTAAGGGACCCGGCTTCGGCAAGAGCGTGTCGCACTCGCACGTTCGCACCAACCGCCGGTGGAATCCGAACATTCAGCGCGTTCGCGCCCTGGTCAATGGGACGCCCAAGCGCCTGAACGTCTGCACCAAGTGCCTGAAGTCCGACAAGGTCGCCCGCGCGATCTGAGTCGACACTGACGTAACGCCGGGGGGGCGAGCCTGTTGGCTCGCCCCCCCGGCGTTACTATCATCCACTCCCCCGCCCGCACCCCACGCGCGTACGGGTTAGCGCCCGCGACTTCTCGTCGCGGGCGCTAACAAGTACCTTGTGCGTCCGGGTTCCCCATCCGCTCTCAGGAGGCGAGGCTCAGAGGAGATCCGCAGCCAGGTCGAGCGGGGTACCGAAACGGTGGTTCGTGATCGAGACCGCCTGCTCGCGTAGGAACGGCGCCAGCTCCGAGTGCGGCCACGCCGTGACGGCACCCGTGTACAAGGCGACGTCGGGGCTGCCACCGCTCGCGCGGGTCGCGTCCGCCCAGCGCTGCTGCGAGCTTTCATCGCGCGGACCGAGGACACGCACTCGCATGCCCAGGCCACCGGAGTTCGCCACCATCGCCAGGCGAGAAGCCCACGAGTGCGCGTCTTCGACCGTCACCTCGATATCCCAGCCCTCCAGCAGCTCGCGGACGCTAGCCGGAAGCTCGTCGGCAACGGATAGCCCGATGGACCCACCCGCGAGGATACCCGCCGCCAGCACACGCACGGTATCCACGAGGGCAGTCCCGCTTCCGGCCCGCACGAGGACCGGCGTGGGGCGGTAGCGCAGGACGTTGCGCTCGCAGACCATGCCGGTGACGTCGCGGTTCGCCCCATATTCGGATGCCCAGGCAGCGCCGTCCGCGGCGACGGCACGACTCAGTTCGGCCGCATCATCCGCGCTCAGGTGAGGACCGGCCGCACGGCACAGGGCGAGCACACTCGGATCGAGCGCCTCCTCCGGAGCAGTGGAGCCCCCCACGCTCGTCTCGCGGGCAGGCTCGACCTCGCCCAAACCCAGCAGGTAGGAGGGGCCACCGGCCTTCGTCGTCGACCCGATCGCCGAGCGCTTCCAGCCGCCAAAAGGCTGAC
Source organism: uncultured Actinomyces sp. (assembly GCA_963531605.1). Lineage (GTDB taxonomy): Bacteria > Actinomycetota > Actinomycetes > Actinomycetales > Actinomycetaceae > Pauljensenia. The sequence goes on along the minus strand of CAUSHZ010000016.1, from coordinate 13,397 downwards.
GGCGAACGATCGCGCCGGTAATGCCACGGTTGACGTAGAGGTTGCCGGCCTCGATGCCCTCCAGCCAGGTCGCCAACTCCTGCGTGTCAAGAGTATGGAGGCCGGAGGTCAGTCCGTAGTCGACCTCGTTGACGGCCTCGATCGCGTCCTCGAGGGTATCGACGCGCATGACACCGAGGACGGGTGCGAAGTACTCGGTCAGGTGGAACTCACTACCGGGCACCACACCCGCACGGATACCAGGGGTCCACAGCCCATCGCCCAGGTACCGGGGCTTCAGCACCCAGTGCTCGCCCTCGCCCAGGGTGGTGAGGCCTCGCACAGCCTTCTCATCGTCGGGCACAACAACCGGGCCGACCTGCGAATCCAGGGACGCGGGCAGGCCCACGCGCAGCGAGGCGGCCGCATCCACAAGCTGGCGAGCGATGCGGCTCGAACGTCCCGCGGATCCAACGAGGATCAGCAGGGAGGACGCCGAGCACTTTTGTCCCGCGTGCGCGAAGGCCGAATGAACGATGTCGCGCACCGCCAGATCGGGGTCGGCGGACGGCGTGACAATAATGGCGTTCTTGCCGCTGGTCTCACCCAGCAGGTGCATGTCGGGCTTCCACGAACGGAAAAGGCGCGCCGTGTCGTACGAGCCGGTCAGGACGACACGATCGACACCCTCGTGTGTCACCAGGTAGCGCGACACGTCCCCGTCCTCGAGCGGGGCGAGGGCCACCAGCTCGCGGGGAACCCCGGCCTCGTGGAAAGCCGCGACGAGCTCCGCGGCGCAACGCTTGGCCGGCGGGGCCGGCTTGAGGATCACCGCGCTGCCCGCCGCCAGCGCCGCGGCGACTCCACCCACGGGGATAGCCACAGGGAAGTTCCAGGGCGAAGCAACGACGGTGACGTCCACGGGCACGAATCGCGCGCCCGCCATGTAGGTCTCATCGGCGAGACGCAACGAGGCCTGCGCGTAGTGATGGCAGAAGTCGATCGCTTCGCTCACCTCGGGATCGGCCTGATCGATGGTCTTTCCGGCCTCAGATCCGGCGACCTCGATGAGCTCACCCCGGCGCGCGGCGAGAACATCGCCGACACGATGCAGCGCGGCTGCACGCTCCTCGGGGGCCAGGGCCTGCCAGGCGTGCGCCGCCTTGGTGCTCGCCTCGACGAGAGCGTCAACCGCCTCATTCGTGGCCAGAGCCTGCGCGCCGGCACGCACGGCTTCGACGCCCCGCGTCGAGGCAGGGATAGCCGCAGCAATCTCACGGGCCCACTGCCGATTGGCGGCGAGGGCGGGATCAGAATCCGGCTCGGAGGCGAAGGGACGACGCGCACGCTCGGCGAGGCTCCCCCGCTCAGCCGGCACCCCGGCCTCGCGCTCAGCCAGACGATCCTGGAGGCGGTTGGGAACGGGCAGCGGCGCGTCCGGATCAACGTCGGACAGAGCAGCAAGGAAACGGTCGCGCTCACGGGCGAAGACGTCCTCGTTCGTGGCGATGTCAAAAACGCCAGACATGAAGTTTTCGGGCGCAGCGTTCTCTTCCAGGCGGCGCACCAAGTAAGAGATGGCGACGTCGAATTCTCGGGGGTTCACGACCGGGACATACAGGAGGAGGGAGCCGACATCGCGACGCACGACCTCTTGGATGCCGGTGGCCATGCCCGAGAGCATCTCGAACTCGACGCTGTCCTCGACCCCTCGCGCGGCGCGCAGCTCGTAGGCGAAGGCGATATCAAAGACGTTCTGTCCGGCCACTCCCAGACGAATCGCGCGGGTGTGCTCGGGTGTCATCGCCCAGCTCAGCATCCGCTTGTAGTTGGTGTCGGTGGCCTGCTTGGACGGCCAGGTCGTCAGCTCCCAGCCGTGAATCTCGGCATCCACCTTCTCCATGGACAGGTTCGCGCCCTTCACGATGCGAACCTTGATGCGCGAACCTCCCGCATCCACGCGTGCGCTCGCCCACTCCTGGAGACGCTGGAGAGCACCGAGCGAATCTGGCAGGTAGGCCTGGAGGACGATGCCGGCCTCGTAGCCGCGCATATCCGGCTGGTCGAGGATCGCAGTGAACACCGCGATCGTCAGGTCAAGGTCCTTGTAATCCTCCATGTCGAGGTTCAGGAACGTCCCGTTGTCGCGGGCGAGGCGGTAGAGCGGCAGGAGGGCGCTCACGCCGTGGTCGACGACCTCCTCGAAGCCCCACGGGTTGTGGGGACCTGTCACCGCGGAGACCTTAATGGACACGTAGTCAACGTCCTCGCGGGTCACAAGGCGCGAGACCTCGGCCAGGCGGTGAGACGCTTCCTTCTCACCGAGAACCGCCTCACCGAGGAGGTTCACGTTCAAGCGGTTGCCGCCCTGACGCAGGCGTGCGAGCGCGGGGCCGAGGCCCTTATCGGTCGCGTCGACGACGAGGTCGCCGACGATCTCGCGGAATACGCGCCGGGCCACCGCTGTCACCGTACGAGGAGCGAGGAGCGATGCGGTCGAGCCGAGACCCATCGCCGCGGCCAGAGCCGGGGGCAGGAAGTTCTTACGGCCGGCCGACAGGCGCTTCATGGCTGCGCTGGCCACGTCCAAGTCAGCGGGGCGCACCACGTCATCGACGAATCGGGTCGTGAAAGTAAGTCCATCCGGATCAGCAAGGATACGGGACAGGAGCTTGGCCGAGCGAGGCGTGGGCTCACACGCCGATTCGTCGGCCCAGCGGCGGGCACGGATGATCGCCCGCTCCCCCAAGGCCCAAAGGTCATCGGGACAGCGTCGAGCGTTGATGTCGTGGTGGGATGGTGCGGGAACAGCGGCGTTCGCCATGCGTAGACCTCCAGGCGTGGATGTGCGACGGATTTGCGGCCTCGCGTGGAGCGTCGACGCTGGACACGCTCGGCACAACTCCCGACGTTGTGAAGGATGCTGGTTTGTCCATCGTAACGCGCGTCAGGCCTACCCGTGCGGGCATCGCAGAACGCCGATACGATCCATCAAGGGACCTAAGCCCCAAATCGCGCGAAACGCCCACAAAGACAGATTCCAAGTGTCGCTTCTCACACAAGAGTCATCGCCCGACACGACGACACCCCTGCCTCACTCAGAGCGAATGAGCCACCGCTCCTTCATGTCAACGGCGACGCCAGCCATGACCTCGTGCATGTTGAGCGTACGACCACCGTCCGCGCGCGAGCACAGCCACTGGACCTGCAGCCCATCCGATAACGCAACGAGGCGGCGCGCGATCTGCTCACTCGGCGCATCCTCACGCACCTCGCCCGTGGTCTTGCCATGCTCGAAGGCCTCAACAAGGTAGGAAATCGCAGCGATCAAATGCTCACGGAACCAAGGGTGTGCCTGATGCTTCGAATCAATGACGGCAGCCGACATCGCCGTGTAGAGCGCCACGCCGTCGGGGTGACGCTGGTTGTGGGCCACCATGTCCACCCAGGCATCCAGCGCGGCCTCGGCCCCATCCTCGGGGCGAGGGAGTTGACTGACGATACGGCGATCACGCTCGTCTAGGACCGCGGCGAGCAGCTGGTCCTTCGAGGAATAATGATGCAGGAGCCCCGCCTTCGAAATATCCGAGGCGCGCGCGATGTCCGCAAGCGAGGTTGCCACGTAGCCCTGTGTCGAGAAAAGGGTGAGTGCCTCCGACAGGATGCGCGCCTTCTTATCCTCGCTACCAGCCTTCGGACGGCCGGGCCGACGGCTGCTCGTTGCCTTGGCATCGTTGCTCATGCGGGCTGCTCCATGTTCGGTGTGACAGAGTTACCAACAACCCATCATAGCGTGCAACCACCTATACGCGACCGGGTATGCGAACTTCTCTTGTCGAGTCCGCATACCCGGCGCGTCGATGGCCTCATTCGAGTCTTTAGTAGCCGAACCGAACCTCGAACTGGGGCTTGCCCGAAGCATCCAACTCGAGATTTCCGTCCTTGTCGGTCTTCACCGTCGCGGTCACGCGAGACGTCACGTCACGCTGCTTGTCCCAGCTCTCGTTGCCCTGGATCGTGAACGTTGCCTCGCCCGTGTAGACACCGCCTTCGTCCGTCGTCGCTTTCATGGCCGTGGGCATCGTCTTGACCTGCAGCAGGGCCAGGGTCCGGGACTGCACCGCGCTCGGACATGCCGAGTCGATGTTGCCCGGAACGGTCGCGCACGAGTTCGTCAGCGCAGCCGCAGCATCAAGTGCGGCAGCAGCCATCTTGTCGTTGTAGGTGCCCGTCAGCTCGACCGTTCCACCATAGTAGGAGCTGTCGTATCCCGTTGCGGCCTTGACCGATATGGTCTTGGGCGCAGCGTCGACGTACTCCCCCGTCTCCTCCGGGGTGAAGGTGTAGACGCCCGGGTAGAGCACGATGGAGCTGCTCGGTGCTTCCTTCAGCGTTGCGACCGACATCTTTTCGCCACCGATCGAGAAATGCGTGACCTTGTCTGCCTGCACGTCCACGCGAGCGACCATCGCATCCTGAATCTTCCAGTTCTTCAGCAGACCGAAGGTCTTCTTCGCCTCACTGACACGGAACGAACGGGTGAAGCGTTCGCCGTCGAGGCGCATCGTCGCCGTCACCACGCGTTCCTTCGAGTGTTCCGCATCGTCCGCGATCACGTCCTCGACCTCGATGCGGGCACTCGACGAGGCCATGACCTCGTCGGAGAGAAAACCTCGCTGGTCGTTGGGCAGCCCAGGATCAACCATCGCCGTCGCAGCGCTGGCCTTGCCGTCCGCGAGAAGATCGAGGTACTGGCGAACCTTCGCCTCGGGCGTGCGCGTCCAGTTCGCGATCGTCAGAGACACGGCTGCAACCACCCCGAGAACAACGAGGGCAACAACGCCCACGGCGATGCGCTTGATACGACGGCGGCTCTTGTCCGACATCGGCGTAAAGGCAATGGTCCCGCTTGTCAGCGCGGCAGGCGGAACCTCGCCGGACACCGGAGCCATGACGGATACCTGCGGCGTCACGTATGTCTGCGCCGCGGCGGGCACGGGTGGCGCGGCGGGCACGGGTGGCGCGGCGGGCGCGGGTGGCGCGGGTGGCGCGGGTGGCGCGGGGGTAGTCTGTTCGGGGACGGGAGGCGGCACACTCGCCCCCTGGGTCGTGTTCTGCGCGTTCGTTTCCACTGTTTCTCCTCGCTGCGGTGCTCTGCCCCGGCCCCGCGCCTGGGATGTGGCGCGCGGCTCGACGGGCACAAACCTAAAAATTGTCACATAAGCATCGTGGGGCATCAAGGTTACACGCGGCTCACGCTCCTGGAACGAGGCCGGGGCGAAGTTCCGGCGCACACACGCATGTCGCCCGTCCGGGTAGCGGACGGGCGACATCACGGGGCGGAGGGCGACGATGGGATTAACTTGACGCGCCAACGAAGAAGTCAGGCTTGCCGTCCGGCGTAAGCTTGAGCAGCCCGTCATTGGTGAATTGGACGTTGACGACCACTTTCGCATCAACGTCGCGCGTCCCTGGCATGTAGTACTTGTCGGAGTACGTCACCGCGAATGTCACTGGTCCTTGGAAGACTCCCGGGTCAATGTCCAGCGGCTCCACCGATGTGGGCATCGTCTTGATGGAGATCGCGGTCACCGCGTCGCTTTGGAGGGCGAAAGGACAGTCAGAATTCTGGTTCCCCGGGATGGAGGCGCAGGAGTTCAGGAATTCCTTCGCGGACTCGAGCGCCGCCTCCTTCAGCTTGTCGCTATAGGTCGCAATCAGGGAGACATCGGCGGCATCAGCAGAGGAGGCGGTCCCACCATGGACGCCATCGAGGACGGCAACCGTCTGAGGGTTGACATCCACGTATTCGCTCGGGGCGACGGGCGTGAACGTGTAGACGCCGGGGTAGAAAAAGTACGTGGCCGGCTTACCAGAGACAAGCTTGCGCGGAGCGTCGGCACTCACCCCTCCGACGGTGAACTGGGTGTATCCCTGCGCGTCGACGCTGACCTGCGCAGCCAGGGAGTTCTTCACCGTCCAGTTATTGAGAACGCCCATCGTCGGCTTGTCCTTGGTGACGGTGAAGGCGTGGGTGAAGCGTTCCCCGTTGACCTGCATGGTCGCCGACACCTGACGGGTCTCGGCGTCCTCATTCTTGTCGGCGACCACTTCTTCGACGACCAACAGTGAACTCGCCGAAGCCATCACGTCGTCGGTCAGAAAGACCCGCTGATCATTCGGAACGCCCGGATCGACCATCGCCGTGGCCGCATTGGCTTTACCGGCGGCCAACAGATCCAGGTACTGACACACCTGCGCCTCGGGCGTCCGCGAACTATTGGCGACCTTGATCGCCACCACGCCAGCGATCACCAGTACGACGAGGACGCCGACCAGAATCCCCATCAGCATGACCCGCTTCTTACCCCGGCCAGAAGAGTGGGTCGAGGCCACGCCTACCGGGGCAGGCGTCTGCGGACTCGCAATCGCAGGGGTCACAGGCGGTGCCGGGATCGGAGCCGCACTCGCGTCATTCTTGTCAGTGCCCATCATGTACTCCTCACACCAATTGACAATCCGTGACCAAGCCAGCAGCACACCTCGCGTGCCCCGGCAACCGGCCATCCAGGCATGCTCACTATCACACCACGAATGCCAATAGTCAAAGAGCGCCCACACTACGACTGCGCCGTGCCCGCCCGCAGCGGACGGACACGGCGCAGGAAGCTCACAAGGATGGCTTCTTAGCGAGTAAAGTCCACCGTGAAGTCTGGCTTCCCGTCCTTGTCCAGAACAAGCACATCGTTGTCATCCAGCTGCGCGATGACCTCCACCTTGGCTTCGACGTCACGAGTGCCCTCCATGTAGTACTTGTTCGAGTACGTTGCCGTGAAGGTGACAGAAGCCCGGAAGAATGTCGGCTGATCCGCGGACACCGGCCCGATGGCCTTCGGCATGGCACCGGAGACCGCGGTAACCGCATCGCTCTGAATCGCGAAAGGACACACCGAGTTCTGGTTGCCCGGGATGGACGCGCACGAGTCAACGACCTCCTTGCCAGCATCGAGCGCCGCCGCCGTGAGCTTCGTGTTGTAGGTGGCTGTCAAAGAGACGGAGGTACCGTCTCCGCTCCACGTATCACCGAGGATCGAAACGGTTTCCGGGTTGGAGTCGGCATACTCACTCGCTGCGACCGGCGTGAACGTGTACACGCCCGGGTAGAAGAGGAAGGTCGCATCGCTGCCACCCTGCTCCTTTCGATGAGCATCGGCGGTCACGTCGCCCACGGTGAATTGGTTGTACCCGCGGGCATCGACGCTCACCTGGGACACGAGAGCATCCTTGACCTGCCAGTTGTCCAAAACTCCCATCGTGGGCTTCGTCTTCACCACCGTGAACTCGTGAACGAAACGCTCACCGTTGACCTGCATGGTCGCGGTCACCGTACGCGTATCAGACTTGTCTTTCTTCCCGTCCTTCTCGCCCTCGCCAGCGCTGATGTCTTCGACAACCAGCAGCGACTGAGCGGACAACATCACCGAGTCCGTCAAAAACACGCGCTCGTCATTGGCTACGCCCGGATCGACCATCGCAGTGGCCGCACTGGCATTGCCAGCAGCCAGCAGATCCAGATACTGACGCACCTGCGCCTCGGGCGTCCGCGAACTATTGGCGACCTTGATCGCCACCACACCAGCGATCACCAGCACGACGAGGACACCGACCAGAATCCCAATCAGCTTCACACGCTTTCTACCCGCCGCAGACATCGGCGTGAACGCCACTCCACGGTCACCAGAGACCGACGGGCTCACCCCCGCAGGCCCCGTCGGCGGAGCCGGAACCGGCGTCTCCATCGACTCGTTGTTCCCAGTGCTCATCACGTACTCCTCACACCAATTGACAATCCGTGACCGAGCCAGCAGCACACCTCGCGTGCCCCGGCAACCGGCCATCCAGGCATGCTCACTATCACACCACGAATGCCAATAGTCAAAGAGCGCCCACACTACGACTACGCCGTGCCCGCCCGCAGCGGACGGAGATAGCGTATGGAGTACGCTGTCAGGCGTCGGCGTCCGAATCGACGACGGGCAGAGCTTTCGTCGGCGGCACGCAGGCATCACCCTGCAGCGCAGGCAGGGACAATCCGGCGGTCGCCGGAATCTCCTCCGACGACTCAGCGAGCTTGCGCGCCACGCGCGACATCGGTCGAGACGAGGCCGGGGTGCCCTCAGTCAACGCGGTCATCCTGATGTACTCCAATCATTGGTCGTCACGCCGCTTGACGTCCCTGTCTACTCACACAGGCTCCAGCGGTCCACATCACACTAGTCTACGGAATCCGGAGAGAAATGATCCCACGCCCCGCGCAGGACCGCGCCATCCATCATCGCCCACGGTTCCTCCTCAGCCAGGCACGCGCGCACCGAACCGACGAGACGGAAGCCCTCCGGCAGCGCCGCATCGGGCGGGAATACCGCGATCATGCCGTGTTCCTCTCCCCCTTGGAGGACCCACCGCACGGGATCGACCGCGCAGACGCGGGCTGCGGCAGCCAGGTGAGACGCCTCAGCCTCGATAGCGCCTCGATCAAACTCGATGACGACACCCGAGGCCTTGGCGATGCGCGCCGCATCCGTCGCGGGTCCATCCGACAGATCCATCATGGCGCGGGCACCTGCGGCTGCGGCGGCCACGCCAGAGCCCAGCGGAGGCGTCGGTGCCCGGTACGTCTCAACGAAAGGAGCCAGATCGCCCAGCTGCGCTTCCCCTCGCGCTGACGGATCGACGTGCCCTCCCTCCAGGAGATCGAGGCCGGCGTAGGAGTAGCCGAGGGTGCCACTGACCGCCACGAGGTCACCGGGGCGCGCGCCGTCACGGCGCACCACGGGCCCCGGGCAATAGCCGAAGGCCGTGATCGAAATGACGAGCTTCTCCCCCGCGCTCAAGTCACCGCCAACGACGCCCGCGCCAGCCTCTCGCGCGCGATCCCCCAGGCCTCGAACGACATCCAGGAACACGTCCGCGTCCATGTCGCGCGGCGCCACCACCGAGGCGACGAGCGCAGAGGAACGCCCGCCCATCGCATCGATATCCGCGAGGTTCTGAGCGGCCACGCGCGCGCCGACCTCGTAGCCGGTCGACCAGGACAGGTGGAAATGCTGGTCCTCCACCATGACGTCCGTCGTCACGATGAATGATCCTTCGGGGGCCGCGACCTGGGCACAGTCGTCACCAATGCCGATCATCGTGCGCTCGCCGCGCGGAAAAGACTCGCGGAAATGAGACACCAACTGCGCCTCGGACAGGTCAGCTAACTTCATAGGCACCAGACTAGTCGCGGGCGCGCCGGCGCGCCGCGAAGGCACCTCAGTTTTCCATGCCTCGCACGGTCTGGGACGCAAACAGGCAGGTCGCGGCCGCGCTGGCCACGTTCAGGGATTCCGCGTCCCCCGTCATCGGGATCGACACGAGGGCGTCGCACAGGCGCATTTCGTCGCCCGACAGGCCCCGCGCCTCGTTGCCGAACACCCAGGCGTGCGACTGGGACAGACGCGAGCGCGCCGACACTCCCTGCACGAGGAGGTCGGAAAGACTCAACGATCCGGTGCCACCGCTGGTACCCAGCAGGGCCGCGCTGCGGCCGTGGACGAGTGCGCGCGCATCCGCGAAAGAGGGCGCGACGCACACGGGAATATGGAAAACGGAACCGGCACTCGAGCGCACGACCTTCGGGCTGGCGGCATCCACCGTGCCCGCGACGGCCACGACTCCGACCGCACCGAATGCGTCGGCGGTGCGGATGATCGTGCCAACGTTACCGGGGTCGCGCCCCTGAGCGAGCACGACGATCGTCTCGCCCTCGCTCGGCTCCGGCAGGTCGCGCGACAGCGCGTCCAGGGTGGCAACGGCGCAGATGCCCTGCGAGTCCCCCGACAGGGCTGCCGAAACCTCGGCGGTCACCGGGTGCACCCAGCGCGTGGCACTGCGGGCGACGTCCACGATGTCCGCGTGCGCCTCCCACGCGTCCTCGCGAACGTACACGTCGCGCACCGCAAACGGTCGGTGCACGACAAGTTCGCGCACGGCCTGAGGCCCCTCAACGAGCATCAGACCCGAGCGCGAACGCGCCGAGCGCCCGACCAGACCCGACACCCTGCGCACGCGATCGGCGCGGGGATTATCGAGAACGGTCAGGCGCTCGGCGGAAAGGCTCACCTATCAGGCCTTGGGGGCGTTGATGTCGGCGGGCAGCGCGTCCTTGGCGACCTTCACCAGGGCGTTGAACGCGTTGATGTCGTTCACGGCCAGCTCGGCCAGCATGCGACGGTCGACCTCGACGCCGGCCAGGTTCAGACCCTGGATGAGGCGGTTGTAGGTCAGGCCCTGGGCGCGGGACGCAGCGTTGATGCGCTGGATCCACAGACGACGGAAGTCGCCCTTCTTGGCCTTGCGGTCGCGGTAGGAGTAGACGAAGGAGTGAGTGACCTGCTCCTTGGCCTTGCGGTACATGCGCGAGCGCTGGCCACGGTAGCCGGAGGCCTGCTCGAGTACGGTACGACGCTTCTTCTTGGCGTTGACAGAACGCTTAACACGTGCCATTTTCTACTGTTCTCCTCTAACTCGAGCTCACTTGCCCAGCAGACGCTTGACGCGCTTGACGTCAGCGGTCTCCAGGACCTGGTCGGTCGCCAGACGGCGGGTCTTGCGGCTGGACTTGTGCTCCAGCAGGTGGCGGGCGCCGGCCTGCTCGCGCATGATCTTGCCCGAGCCGGTCGTGCGGAAGCGCTTCTTAGCACCGGAATGAGTCTTGTTCTTCGGCATTTCTATTCCTTCGTTGTGAGGCGATGGGTATCGCCGTCAGTCCTGTTCGTCAGCCTTGTCGGCTGCCACTCGGGCCTGGTCCTTGCTGGCACGCTCCGCGCGCTTGCCCCGGCGCTCAGCGCGCTCGGCCTCGCGGCGCTTGCGCTGCTCAGTCAGGGCATCAGCCTTGCGCTTGGTGGGGGCCAGCACCATCGTCATGTTGCGCCCGTCCTGACGGGGCATCGACTCGACGGTGGCGAGGTCACCGATCTCCTCGGCGAGGCGCTGCAGGAGGCGAACGCCAGCCTCGGGGCGAGACTGCTCTCGACCGCGGAACATGATCATGACCTTGACCTTGTCACCGGCGGACAGGAAGCGCTCCACGTGGCCCTTCTTGACGCCGAAGTCATGATCGTCGATCTTCAGTCGGAAGCGGATTTCCTTCAGCTGCGTGTTCGCCTGGTTGCGGCGAGCATCGCGGGCCTTCTGGGCGGCTTCGTACTTGTACTTGCCGTAATCCATGAGCTTTGCGACGGGCGGCTTAGCGTTCGGCGCAACCTCAACCAGGTCAAGCCCGGCCTCTTCGGCCAGACGCAGCGCGTCCTCAACTCGGACGACGCCGACCTGTTCACCTCCGGGTCCCACGAGGCGAACCTCGGGGACTCGAATACGCTCATTGATGCGAGTCTCGCTGATGAGCGGCTCCTTCCACAGAATCCTTATGCGCGAAACGAAAAGCCTCCGTTACGCGACGCGCACGGAGGCTTCCATCAGCCAACACGCACGGGTGTTGACCGTCGTACCCGATCCCCTGCGCAACGCCCCTGCGGGCGGCATCCTCTCTGTCGAGAGGCGGGTATCCAGGTGGGATTTCTCCGCTTGCGTTCCGGGCCTTCGCCCAGACGGTCGTATCAACGATACCAGAAATGGCGAGGGATCGCCAGATCAGCAATCATTGCGCGCCTCACGCTGTGCACGGAACACTCGCTGCCGGTTCAGCGCAGGACGGGCGTGATCTCAACCCGGTCGGCCGAGGCGATGAGGCGGGGGTTCGTTCCCAGGGCGTTCAGGGCACCCGACAGCGCCTCCTTCATTGCCGAGGCATCGGTTCCCTGGGCGAAAGCAGCGCGGTCCACGGACACGACGACGCGCGTGAGACCGTCGCCCGCGTAGGCGATCTCGACATCGACGATGGCCGGGCACGCCGCGGTGGCCTCGGCGAGCAGGAGTTCGCGCAGGGATCCGTCGCGCCACGCGGGGAGCCACTCATCTCCCTGCGCGAGCGCAGCGACGGCGGGGCGCGGCAGCAGTACCGCGTCGGTGCCCGGGTTGACGACGATGCGCCCGCCCGTCTCCACGAGAGCGGTCAGCCCGATCGTGCGGAAGTCCAGGGCCATCGGACGATCACCGGGGCGGTGTGCGGACAGTGCCTGCGCCGACGAATAGATGGCGAGCGCCTCCCCCGCGGGGGTCTGGGCGCGCACGAAGTCGATCGGGTTATGACCGTTTTCTCCGGCGTGTACGCCCGTCACGCGCGGGTCGGGCTCAACGTCGATGGGAACGATGACACGTTCAAAGACGAGAGCATCGACGAGCGCCTCAAGCCTGGCCGCGCCCGCGTCACTGCCCTGCCCCAGCGCGAGCGCCCGGGCGGTACGAGGAAGCCCCTGACCGACATCAGCGCGGTCGTGGCTCATCATCGACAGGCGCTGCGCCAGTCGATTCTTCTGTTCCTCGGTGAGGTTGGGAGGCGTAGGCGTCATGACCGCTCCTCGTATCCGGCGACGTCCAGCGCATCGGCCAGAGTGAATGCGCCCTGGTACAGGGCCTTTCCGACGATCGCACCCTCGATGCCCAGGGCGCGCAGGGCCTCGATATCGGCCAGGGAGTTCACCCCACCCGAGGCGATGATCCGGGCGGGGCTCTGGTCCGCGACGCGGGCCAGCAGGTCTCGGTTGGAACCGTTCATCTGACCGTCACGAGTCACGTCTGTGACGACCAGGCGGGCCACACCCGCTTCGTTCAGGACGCGCAGAGCCTCCCACACGTTGCCACCCTCACCGCGCCCACCGCGCGCGGCCAGGCGATCGCCGCGCACGTCCAGGCACACGGCAACGCGCTCACCGAAAGTGTCAACGGCCTCGCACACGGCGTCGATGTCATCGAGGGCTTGCGTCGCGATATTGACGCGCTCGGGCCCCATGGCCAGCCCGGCCTCAATGGCCGCTCGGCTCGTGATCCCTCCCGACAGCTCGACGCGCACGGGAACCTCACGGATCACCCGGGCGAGCAGCTCAGAGTTCTCGCCGCGACCAAACGCCAGGTCCAGGTCTACGAGGTGCACCCAGCGGGCCCCGGCCTCGTGAAACGAACGAGCGACATCGATCGGGCTACCCCAGGAGCCCTCGTCGATCGACCCGGAGGACAGACGCACGGCCTGCCCGCCCGTCACGTCGATCGCGGGCAGCAGTTCGAGGATCGTCATGATTGCTTGCGTCGCAGCCAACCGAAGGGGCCGCCGCCCTGGCAGCTGCCGTCGGCCGCCACAGAATCCTTGTAGTCGGCGGGCGTCGTGCGCCCCAGCAGGAGGTCCTCCGTCGCCGCGGGCATCGCACCCAGCAGCAGTCCCGCAGGAATCGTCTCCTCGGGCTCACCGCTCACGTAGCGCT
>CAUSHZ010000015.1:0-36014 GCA_963531605.1 uncultured Actinomyces sp. | reverse complement strand
TGGGTAAGGCCCTGATGGAAGCCGAAATCAACACACTGACCTCCACGCGTGTACCGAGGGGTCTGACCGAGCTCATCACGCTGGGCAGGACACTCAAACGCCGAGCCGGGGACATCCTGGCCTACTTCGATCACCCCCACACCTCCAATGGCCCTACCGAAGCCATCAACGGCCGCCTCGAACACCTACGCGGATCCGCACTCGGATTCCGAAACCTCACCCACTACATCACCCGAGCACTCCTCGAAACCGGAGGATTCAAACCCCAACTACACCCCCAATTATGAAGAGCCGTATTACACCAGCTCGGAGGGGGTGTAACGCTCCCTAACTGGTGCAGCGCCTCTCGTTCGGAGCCGGGGTGAGCATTTCGAGGCCGTGTGGCGGCGTCCGATGCTGCCGGTTGGGGGCTGTGGGGAGTGTGGGGTTAGGCTTGTGTTGTTGACACTTCGTGAAGCGGGTGTGTGTGCCTGCAGAGAGTGAGGTGCCTGTTATGGGAACTCGTCGTCGTTTTACGCCGGAGTATCGTCGTGATGTTGCGTCTTTGGTGTTGGATACAGGGTCTTCGATCGCGTCTGTGGCCCGGGATTTAGGGCTGGGGGAATCGGTGGTGGGCCGGTGGGTCAAACTCGAGCGCGAGCGGCGCCAGGCCGCCGCGCAGGGGCGCCCTGATCCACGTGAGATGGAAGCTGAGATCACGGCATTGCGCCGGAGGGTGCGCCAGCTGGAGAAGGAGAACGAGTTCTTGGGAAAAGCCAGCGCCTTCTTCGCCTCCGTGCACCAAAACACCAGCGCTTTGAGCTGATGGATGCGCAGAAGGCTTCCTACTCGATTACCTTGATGGCCAACGTTCTAGGGGTCACGCGCGCGGGCTATTACGCGTGGAAAAACCGTGCACCCCAGCGGGGCAAGCGCGCATCGGCGCGTCGGCGTTTGGATGAGGCGGTGGCCTGGGAACACGAGGTGTCGGGCGGCACCTATGGGGCTCCTCGCATCCGCCATGCTCTGGCGCGCGCGGGTGTGGATGTGGGTGTGCGTGCGGTCGCCGCGTCGATGCGCCGCCAAGGCCTGACAGGCCTGAACACGCACCCACGCCCGTCCAGGCGCGGCGGGAGGGGCCCTGTGGCCCATGAGGATCACTGCGCCCGCCAGTGGGATCAAGGTGCCCTGGACCGGGTGTGGATCACGGACTTTACCTACCTGCGCTGCGCCCAAGGCTGGGTCTACCTGTGCGCCGTGCGCGATGCGCACTCGCGTCGAGTGCTCGGATACGCCATGGGTGAGCAGCAAAGCACCGACCTGGTCATCACCGCGCTCGACATGGCCGCTACCACCCGTGGCGGCTTCCCCGCAGGGGTCGTGCTCCACGCTGATCGGGGAACACAGTTCACCTCCCAGAAACTGGCCGCCTACATGCGCGCCGTGAAAGGAAGAGTGTCGATGGGGCAGGCCGGAGTGTGCTGGGATAACGCCATGGCCGAATCCTTTTGGGCCACCCTCACAACCGAGTACTACTACCGGCGTACCTTCACCACCCGCGACCAGGTCTACACCGGGGTCGCCACCTGGATCGAAGACTTCTACAACCGCCGCCGCATCCACACCAGCCTCGGCGGCAAATCCCCCATCGAATACGAACTACACCAAGCGGCCCAGGCAACAGCCGCATAAACAAACCGTCAACAACTTGCGCACAGGCCCACACCAGCTCGGAGATGGTGTAATGCTCCCTAACTGGTGTAATGCTCCTTAACTGGTGCAGGGCTGTCTGCTGCGGCTTGGTTGGTCGCTTGTTGGAGCTACTACGGAGTAGCTCTTACCGCGACGGGGCTTGTTGGCCAGTGGCATTGCACTAGTTAGCGCAGCGTTGCACTAGATAGCAGGTAGTGCAATGCCCTCCTATCTAGTGCATTGCTGTCGTATCTAGTGCACTGCTGCCCCTTCTGAGCACGTTGTGTGTCGGTTGGGGCCATCACGGACGGCAAGTTCCGCGACGATACTTGTTACCGATGAGGTGTTACACCCGATCGGGAAGATTCAACCCCTTCTGATCGGGTTGAATCTTCCCTAACGGGTTGAATGTTCCCGATCAGTTTGAATCTTGCCGCACCCTGAGGCCCGAAACAGGGGAGGGGCCCAAGCCTTGCGGCTCGGGCCCCTCCCCATGTCGTATCAACGCGACGCTATCGCCTCACTCGCCGCCCTTGCGGCGGCGGATGCGCTTGCGGGCGCGGGGCGCACGCTCGGAAGAAGAACCAGCCGAACCGGAACCGGAATCGGAACGCGGCGAGTGCTCGCCGCGGCCACGGCCGCGCGTGCCGCGGTCGGAACGGCCGCCCTTGCCGGCGTTCAGCGTGCGATCCCCGTCCTGGGCGCCGCGACGCGAGCCGCGCGAACGCGAGGACTCGGAGGAGGCGTCGCCGCGTGCGGAACGCCCGCGGCCACCGCGAGATCCACCACGCGAGCCACCCGAACGGGAGCCGCCCGAACGCGAGCCGCCACGGCCTCGTCCCTCGGAGCGGGGAGCGGAGCCGCCCAGGTCCTCGAGAACCTCGGCGTCCAGGCCGGCGCGCGTGCGCTTGGCGCGCGGCAGGCGACCGGTCGTGCCCTCCGGGATGTCCAGGTCGGTGAACAGGTGGGGGGAGGTGTGGTAGGTCTCGAGCGGATCCGGCACACCCAGGCCCAGGGCCTTGGAGATGAGCGACCAGCGCGGCGTGTCATCCCAGTCGACGAAGGTGACGGCCGTGCCCGAGTTGCCCGCGCGGCCCGTGCGGCCGATGCGGTGGATGTAGATCTTCTCGTCTTCGGGGCACTGGTAGTTGATGACGTGCGTGACGTCGTCGACGTCGATGCCTCGCGCGGCGACGTCGGTGGCGACCAGGACGTCGACCTTGCCGTTACGGAAGGCGCGCAGAGCCTGCTCGCGCGCGCCCTGGCCCAGGTCGCCGTGCAGCGAGCCGACGGCGAAGCCGCGGGCGGTCAGGTCCTCGCCCAGGCGGGCGGCGGTGCGCTTGGTGCGGCAGAAGATGACGGTGCGGCCGCGACCCTCCGCCTGGAGGATGCGCGAGACGACCTCGACCTTGTTCATAGCGTGAACGCGGTAGATGACCTGCTTGACCGTGTTGACGGTCTGGTTCTGGTCGTCGGGGTCCTGCGCGCGGATGTGGGTGGGCTGGACCATGAAGCGGCGGGCGAGGGCCACGACGGGGCCGGGCATGGTCGCGGAGAACAGCATGGTGTGGCGGTTCTCGGGGACGCGGGCCAGCAGTGTCTCGACGTCGGGCAGGAAGCCCAGGTCGAGCATCTCGTCGGCCTCGTCGAGGACGACGGTCTCGACGCCGGACAGGTGCAGGTGGCCCTTGCGCAGCAGGTCGATGAGGCGGCCGGGCGTGCCCACGACGATGTCGGCGCCACGCTCGAGGGCCTCGATCTGGGGCTCGAAGGCGACGCCGCCGTAGATTTCGACGATGCGGGTCGACAGGTACTTGGCAGCCTCGCGCAGGTCCTGGGCGACCTGCTTGGTGAGCTCGCGGGTCGGCAGGATAATCAGTGCCTGCGGCTTGTTCGGGTTGAGCAGGTCCTCGTAGCCCTCTTCGTCGGGCGCGATGACGTCCTCGAGGACGGGGATGCCGAAGCCGAGGGTCTTGCCGGTGCCGGTCTTGGCCTGGCCGATGATGTCGTGGCGCTCCAGCGCGGGGCCAAGCGTCAGGGCCTGGATGGGGAAGGGGTGCGTGATGCCCTTGTCTTCGAGGGCGTCGACGATCGGGTCGGTGACGCCGAAGTCCGCGAAGGATTTCTTCTCCAAGTCGCCGCCGCCCTTTCCGGTGATGTCCGGGGTGGCCTCTTCGACCTCGGGGGCTGCGGGCTTGATGTTGCCGAGGCGGACGACGCCTGCGGAGTATTCGACGGACGAGGCCGGGGTGGCCTTTTCGGTGGCGTCAACGTCGGTGGTGGGCGCAGTTGCCTCAGTGCTCGTGTTGGTCACGATCTACCTTGTCTCCCGGGCTATTCCGGGGTTGGGGTCGGTGCCGATCGCGCATTATCTGGCGCGGGGAAAATCGTCCGCGCGTACGTGTTATGTCTTAAGAATGCGACCGGTCTTCCGGTGGTCATCTTTCAGTGTAATCGTGTGAAGCGTGCGAGCGGGGGAGGGGCTGGTCACAGAGACGGGCCGCAATCTGGCAGAACAGAGCCTCATGCGGCGGGCCGTGGAGCTTGTCAGGCACTATGCTGGAGTCATGGCACACGAGTTTGATTCCGTCCCCGCCGACGACGCCGAAGTCCTTGGTATTCTCGCCTATTCATCGCTCGCGTTTATGACGCGCCTGGCGAAGGACGGCGAGCAGGCTCCTACGTTCGAGGCCCACGTGGAGCACGCGCGCATGGCGGCGCGCTGCTTCAAGCTCTACCAGCAGCTGGAGGTGTGGAGTGAGCACCGCGGCTTTGACCTGCTGGCGGCTGGTGATGCGTTCTCAGGCGCGTACGATGACCTGGATGCGCGCACGCGTCCCACCACGTTTGCAGAGCGGGCTGTCAAGACGTTCATTACCCGCGGCATGCTGGGTGACATGCTGATCCGCGTCGCGCAGGTGCATGGCCTGTTCGATGGGATTGAGGACGTGTGGCCCTTCGAGCAGGGGCACTGGGTGCGCGCGCACTTGGGCCCGCAGATCGAGGCTGACGAGCAGCTGTCGGCTCGCCTCTCCCTGTGGGGTCGCCGCGTGGCGGGTGAGGCCCTCGGTCTCGTCCGCGCGACGCTGTTCACCTACCCGTCGCTGGCTGTGACCCCGGAGCACGTCGATGAGATCACGGAGTACGTGATCAAGCGTCACGGGGAGCGCATGAAGGACATTCACCTGAAGGCCTGAGGCCACAGGGTATAGACGAGGCCGGGGTTCCTCGGGCGGTATGGTGTCCGCTCGGGTTCCCCGGCCTCGTTTGTGTGGGCGTGAATTAGTGGATCGCGAAGCCGACGCGACGCTCGGTCTTGGCAGCGATCTGCACGTAGCCGATGGCGTGGGCGGGCACGAGGGTGCGCTGGCCCTTGGTGTCGGTGAGGTCGAGGACGCCGTGATCGGAGGCAAGGGCCTCGTTGACCTTGGCCATGAGCTCGTTTTCGCTCATGTCGACGTCGAGGCCGAGCTGGTGCGTGTTGTCGCGGATGCCGATGAAGATCTCCATGATGACTCCTTGCTGGTAAATGTCGTCATGGCCATCATATGTGCCGCAGATGTGGGTGGGGTCTGCGAGTATTGCGTTATGAGCGAAATTCAGGTCAGATTGCGCAGCCGCAGCGCCGATTGGTGGCGTCTGCCGGAGCTGAACGCGAACCAGCGCGCGGTCGTGGACGCGGCGCGCTCGGGTGACGTGATCGCGCGCGGCGCGCCGTCGTCGGGACGGAGTACGTGTGCCCTGGCCGTGTTTGAGCAGGCGGTTTCCCGGGGCCGCTCCGCGCTGATTCTCGCTCCTGATCGCACGCGTGCCGACGTGCTGACCCCGCGCGCGCAGGCGCTTGGCCCGGACGCGGTGCGTCCGGTGCGTACCCCTGCGTCTTTCGCCTATCAGGTGGTGGCCACGTGGCGTACCCAGCGCGACGTGCCGTTGGAGGGCGTGGAGCTGGTGACGGGCGCTGCCCAGGATCAGATGCTCGCCGAGGCCCTGGAGTCGGTGGAGGCTCCGTGGCCGCAGGATATTGGCCCGCAGATGCGCGCGATGCCCGCGTTCCGCGCGGAGCTGCGTAACCTGGTGGCCCGCGCGGGCGAGGCTGGGATGGGTGCGTCTGAATTGTCCGAGGCCGGGGCCCGGTTTGGCCGTCCGGAATGGCAGGGTGCGGGCGCGATTGTCGCGGCGCTGGAGGAGGGGCCCGAGCGATCCCCGGAGTATCCGCGCACCCTGCGCGTGGACCTGTCGCGCATCCAGTCGCTCGCGGCCGACCTGATCGATGCGTGGGAGCAGGACGCGCCCTCGCGCGGCGTGCAGGCGCCCTGCCCGGTACCCGACGTTGTGATCGTCGATGACCTGCAGGATTGCACGCCTTCGACGCTGAGGTTGCTGGAGGCGTGCCGCGACGCCGGTGCCCGCATCGTCGCCTTCTCGGATTCCGACGTGGCCGTGGCCGGGTATCGCGGCGGTGAGCCGCACCTGGACCGCAGGCTTGCGAGCGCCCTGGGCGTCGAGATTGCTGAGCTCGGCCAGGTCTATGACATGTCCCGCGCCGTGCGTGAGCTGGCGCGCCAGGCCTGCGCGCGCATCGCCCAGTCCGGCTCGCCCGCCCGACGCGAGGCCGCAGTTGGCGACGACGCTCCCGAGGGCCGTCTGGTGACGCACCTGGGAGCCACGCCCTCGCAGATGGGGGCCCTCATCGCGCGCGCCCTCAGGTCTCACCACCTGCACGACGGCATCGAGTTTTCGGATCAGGTCGTCATCGTGCGCAGCTCGTCGATGGTTGCCGAAACCAGCCGCTACCTGGAGCGTGGTGGCGTGCCCGTCGCGGGCGGCGGCCGAGCCTTCGACTTCCCGACCCAGCCGACGACGCGCCTGCTCCTGGACCTGGTGACCATGCCGGCGGGGCAGAGCGACACGGACGTGGCCGCGCGCCGCGAGCTCGCCGAGCGCCTCCTGCCCTCGCCTCTCGTGCGCGCCGATGCCCTCGCCGTCCACCGTCTGCTGCGCCGACTGAACGCCGCGCGCGCTCAGGCCGCCGAGGAAGCGGGCGACGAGGCCCCGGTGATCCCGCTGACGGCTGCCGACCTCGTGAGTGACCCGCAGACGTGGAGGCCGGCCCTCGAGCAGGCCCAGCAGGCGGGCGGCAAGCGCTCCCGCGCAGCCGCACTGCTCGCCCGGCCCCTCGAGACCGCCGCGCGCCTGTGGGAACTGGGGATGAGCGGCAGCGCGCGCCCCCAGGAACGCCTATGGTCCCTGTGGGAGGCATCCGGGGTGGCAGGCGAATGGCGCTCGCGGGCGATCGCTTCGGATGAGTCGTCGGGCTGGTACGACGATCAGCTGGACGCTGTCGTGGCGCTCCTGCGCGTCGCGGACGTGTGGGAGCAGCGCAACCCCGCCGGGTCCGCCGTGGGCTTCGCGTCAGAGCTGCTGGCCGGTTCGGTCCCCATTGACACGATTTCGCGCGTGGGCGTGCGCCCGGGCGGTGTCGAGGTCCTCACCCCCGCGCAGGCGATGGGCCGTCACTGGCAGGTCGTCGTCCTCGCTGGCCTGCAGGACGGGGCCTGGCCGAACCTGCGCCTGCGTGACCGGATCCTGCGCGCCGACCTCCTCGCGGACGTGGGTGCGGGCCGCGTGGCCGTGGGCGAGGATGGGCGTGAGGAACTCATCGACTCGACTCGTGCCGCCAGGCGCGCGGTGCTGGACGACGAGTATCGTCTCTTCGTCGCGGCCGTGACGCGCTCGCGCAGCATCGTGCACGCCGGTGCGGTGCGCTCGGAGGACGCTGTACCCTCGGTGTTGTTCGACCTGGTGGCGCGCCTGGCGGGCACGCATCGAGAGAATGACATTGTGCCGGTGGATCCGGTCGAGGCGCCGCTGTCCCTGTCCGGGCACATTGCGGATCTGCGTGCGCGCGCGGCCAACCCGGACGATCCGGTAGACGCGCAGCTCGCCGCCACACTCCTGGCTCTCATGGCGCGCGAGGGCATCGCTTCCGCGCAGCCGCACCGGTGGCTGGGCGCGGGTGGGACGCCGACCAGCGCGCAGGACTACCGCGGGCAGATCGTCCTGTCGCCGTCACAATTTGAACGTGCGCTGGCATGCCCGCTGCGCTGGTTCCTCACCACGATCGGAGCCGACGCGCCGTCGAACGCGGCCGCCAGCCTCGGCACCCTCGTCCACGCGGTCGCCGAGGAGCATCCGCACGGGACTGCCGAGGAACTCACCGCGGCGCTGGAAGCGCGTATCGAGGAGCTGGGCTACAACCTGGACACGTGGGCGGGGCGCGTCGCCGACCGTCACGCGCGCGACATCGTGAACAACCTGGCGTCCTACGTCGTCGGCGTTCCCGGTGACGTCACGGTGGAACAGACGGTGTCGGCCGAGGTCGAGGGCGTGACCATCCGAGGCCGGATGGACCGACTCGAGCAGGTGGACGAGGGCGTTCGCGTGACTGACCTGAAGACCGGAAAGGGCGGTTACACGAAGGCCAGCGTCGCAGAGAACCCGCAGCTGGCCGCCTACCAGATGGCCCTCCTCGCCTCGGGAGAAAAGGTCGCGGGGGCGCGCATCGCGCTGCTCGGCGGTTCCAAG
The DNA here is from genome assembly GCA_963531605.1 of uncultured Actinomyces sp. Taxonomy (GTDB): domain Bacteria; phylum Actinomycetota; class Actinomycetes; order Actinomycetales; family Actinomycetaceae; genus Pauljensenia. Next base: position 27,758 of record CAUSHZ010000015.1, on the reverse strand, counting down.
CCGCAGATCTTCGATCAGCCCGCGCTCCAGGGGGAGGAGCTGGAGCGGTGGCGCGAGTGGGTGCGCGAGGTGGCACTGAGCGCTCGTGGCCCGTACTTCGAGGCCAGGCCCTCCGCGGAGGCCTGCAGGTACTGCTCCTTCGATCGGTTGTGCCCGGCGCGTGAGCGCGGCCGCAAGGTGGTGGAGTGACGTGGGAAAGGACAGTGCAATGGCTCTGAGTGCCCTGCAGATCCAGGCAATCGTCGACGCGACGAAGAAGCCGACGCCCGAGCAGGTGCGCGTCATCGAGGCTCCGCGTCGCCCGCTCCTCGTCGTGGCGGGAGCGGGCTCGGGTAAGACTGAGACCATGTCGATGCGAGTGCTCTGGCTCCTCGCCAATCATCCGGACTTGAGCCCGTCGTCGATTCTGGGCCTCACCTTCACTCGCAAGGCGGCAGGCGAGCTGGGGGAGCGCCTGCGTGAACGCATCCGGCTGCTCTCTCGCGAGATGCCGCAGCTGCGCGAGCGCCTCGACGAGGACCCCGTTTCCCTCACCTACAACTCCTTCGCCGAACGCATCGTGTCCGAGCACGGGATGCGTATCGGCATCGACCCCGACTTCTCGATGCTCTCCGAGGCCGGGGCTCTGGACCTCATGCTGCAGATCGTCGAGGCGTGGCCCACCGACCTTGACGAGGACCTCACGCCCCTGGGCGCGGTCGGCCAGATCCTGCACCTGGCGGGCGAGATCGCCGAGCACGGGTACACGGTGGAGAGTGCCCGGCAGGCCCTTGTTGATTTTGGGCGTGAGCTCGAACAGGTGGGCGAGACGAACGACGATGCGCGACGCCTGCTGCGCGCGAACCGTCGCCGCATCGCTTTCCTCGACCCGATCGAGGAATACCACAAGCGCAAGCGGGACATGGGCGTGCTGGATTTTTCCGACCAGCTCGTCCTGGCCACGCGCATCGTGCGTGAGGCCCCGGCGGTTCGCGAGTCTCTGCGCGAGGAGTTCCGCGCGGTCCTCCTCGACGAGTTCCAGGACACGTCCGTGATCCAGATGGACCTGCTGTCCATGCTGTTCGGGGACCACGCGGTCACTGCGGTGGGCGACCCGAATCAGGCCATTTACGGCTGGAGGGGGGCCTCGGCCTCGTCCCTGGAGTCCTTCCTGGATCGATTCCAGACGGGGGAGGCGCAGGAGAGCCAGACGCTCACCCTGTCCACGGCCTGGCGCAACGATCAGGCGATCCTGGACGCGGCGAATCGCGTGGCCGCGCCCCTGCGCGAGGTCGCCGCATACCAGGAGGGCAAGCAGCGCCTCAAGGCGCAGTCGCCCGTCCTGGTCACGCGAGACGGAGCTGGACCCGGGCACGTTGACGTCGCCTACGCCCCCGACTACGAGGCTGCGCTGGGGACCGTCGTCGACTTCGTGCGCAGCGTGCGCTCCCAGGCGAGCCAGGGTGGAAAGCGGCGCACGGTCGCGGTGCTGTGCAGGCGACGCAAGGACTTCGCGTACGTGGACGCGGCCCTGCGCGACGCGGGAATCCCGACGGAGATCGTGGGGCTCGGTGGTTTGCTCGACCAGCCCGCCGTGCAGGACGTGCGCGCCGCGCTGGAGCTGGCTTACGACGTCGAGGCCTCCCCGTGGCTGGCGCGCCTGTTGGCCGGCATCGACCTGGGGGCCACCGACCTGATGGCGCTGGGCGATTGGTCGCGTGTCCTGGCCCGCTCGGAGGGGACGAACCCGCACCAGGCGGTCCTTCTGGATGCGGTGGATTCTCCGCCGGAGCCGGGGTGGGCGGCCGAGGGGCGGCCCGCGATCAGCGAGGAGGCGGTGCGTCGCGTGCGTCTGCTGGGCGAGCGCCTGCGGCAGGTGCGCGAGGGCGTGGGGCGTTCGGTTACCGAGCAGGTCGAGCGGGCGATTCTCATCATGGGCACGTTGGATGACGTGATCGCCGATCCGCTGTCGATGGGCGGGCGCGCGGCGCTCGATGAGTTCATCGCGGTGACGGCGGCTTATGAGAAGGACACGCCGGGGGCCTCCCTCGGCTCGTTCCTGGCTTACCTGCGCATGGCCGACGAGCGCGAGGACGGTCTCGAGGCGCCCCTGGGCGAGCCGGATCCGCGCGCCGTGCAGATCATGACGGTCCACGCCTCCAAGGGGCTCGAGTGGGATTGCGTCGTCGTCTTCGGGCTGAGCGATGGAATCTTCCCGTCGCACGACAAGCGCAAGACGGTGTCGTGGCTGGATGAGCCGCCGATCAGTACTGCGTGGCTGACGGATGCCAGCGCGTTGCCGCACCCGCTGCGCGGGGATCGCGCGGACCTGCCTCCGTTCCTCTTGGACGTCGAGGGGAAGTCCAAGCCCTCCGCCGCGTATTCGAAGTGGGTGAAGGGGCATTACGGGCGTGCGCTTGGCGTGCACGCGGAGCGCGAGGAGCGCCGCCTGGCGTACGTGGCGATGACGCGTGCTCGGAGCGTCCAGCTCCTCGTTGGCTCGTGGATCTATCGGACGGGTTCGACTTCGCGCCAGCCCTCCCGCTACCTGATGGAGGCGCGCGCGCAGCTGTTCGGTGATGCGCCGAACCTGGTTGATGACTCGCTCGCGGCCGTGGGGGAGCACGGCGTGTGGGCCAGGGGAGATTGGCGTAGCCTGGGGGTGGAATCGCTGTCCGGTGCAGGGGTGTGCCTGATCGCGCCGGAGCCTGGCGACGAGGACATCGTCGAGAGCGAGGCCGCCGTGGCGTCGGTGTCGTTCCCGCAGGAGGCGGGTCCCTCTCGCCAGAGGGCCGCTGCGGCTGCGCGGGCCGTCGAGGCGCAGATCCGCGACCTGGCGCAGGATCAGGACGTGTACGAGGCCTTGGGGCAGCTGGGGGATGACCCCGCGGTGCGCGATACGGTTGCGCTCATCGAGGAGTATCACCTCGGACTGGAGACGCCGGTCGTGGACCTGTGGGCTGAGCGCGTGCCCGCGACGTCCGTGTCGGCCCTCCTGCAGGACGCGGATGAGTTCGCGCGAGATATGCGCCGACCGATGCCGGCACGTCCCAGCTCGTTCTCCGCGCTGGGCACGGTGTTTCACGCGTGGGTGGAGCGCGAGCTGCACCTCGCGAGCGCGGATCCGACCTCGGAGATCACCGCGGGCCCCGGCGTGAGCGTGGGGGAGGATGCGGCGTTGGCAGCCGGCGATGACGGAGCTGACGAGGCCTTGCTGACGGACGGTGAGCGCGAGCGCCTGGAGCGGCTGCGCGCCAACTTCCGTGTGTTTATTGCGGACGAGCTGGCGGATTACCGGGCCGTCGCGATCGAGGAGGCATTCTCGGTCGAGGTGGGCGGCGTGTCCGTCCAGGGCCGTATCGACGCTGTGTTCGAGCGAGTGCGCGGCAATGGGCCCCGCTTCCTGGTCGTCGACTGGAAGAGCGGACGCCCGGTGAGCGCGACGACCAAGCCCGACAAGGTCGCGTACTTCGTCACCCAGCTCCGCCTGTACCGACGTGCGTGGGCCGCTCGCATGGACGTGGATGCGTCCGAGGTGGACGCGATGGTTGCCTTCCTGGCGGGCCCCTCGCACCACACGCTCGAGAGCCTGGAGGACATGCTGGGTGGGGTGCGAATTTCTCTGGATGAGGCGTTGCGCGAAGTCCTGGAGTGATGCCAGCTGCTTCTCTAGAAAGTTTGCAGACGAAACGTTAACAAAACGCTAGACGCAAGAGGATAATCGAACTGAAGGTATATTCATCAGATTAGATGAGTTCAAATCTTTTGGTTGTGTTGAATGGAGTCATGCATGCTGGGTCTTATGCTATCTGTCCTCTTAGGAATATTCGGTGGCTTCTTGCTCAAGATATTCTACTCAATGGTGGAAAAAGAGGAACCTGAGTCATATTTGTATAACCTCTCGAAGCTCCAGCGCACCAAGGGGAGGGTAGCTTTTCAATATATTGGTTTTAGGGTGTTACCTGTCTTTGTGGTAACTTCTGGTGTCGTTGTTACTGCGGAACGGGTTGGGCTTTGTAGGCAGTCTGCCTATATTGCATGTGTGACTACATTTTCTGTCTTGTCCTCAGTTCGCTCAATGATCGATAGGATGCGAAGTGAGCTAAAAGGAGCTCCTTTTCACTATGTGCTGCAAGTAATTGATATAGTTGTTTCTTTCATTGTGGGAGCTTTGTGTGTGCTGCTGTATAAAATTCTGACTCCGTTTGTTCCGGAGCCTCAGGAATTTGTGTCAGCTGCATGGACAGCATTGTTTGTTGCGCTCATTTATCGAGGGACGCGCAAAGCTAGTCGAGCTCCTGATAATTTGGGTATTGCGGAACGCGTAGAATTGGTTAGAGAAGATGTAGGTGTGGATCTATGGGAGCAGCTGCGAACCATCGCTGATGAGAAACAGGTTCCGTGGTGTCTTCTTGCTGCGATTGTCATGGTTGAGGTTGGGGAAAGACCGAGATGGATGCGGCGATGTGAACGTGTTGTGTCGGCTCTGTTGCTGCATAAAGTAACGATGAGCTTTGGAGTAACGCAGGAGCAATCTAAACGAGCGTTGAGTGATCGTGAAGCGTTGTTTATGACATGTGAGTGGATTAAAGCTAACTTTTCGCCTGCCACGATCGCTGTTCTTTCGCATCGGCGACAGGGTGGATGTATGGGGCCGGGGGATAGTAGTCCTCAGGCAGGACTGAATTCATGCCTTGCTGAGGTGGAACGAGTTGCTGAAACGAGAAATCCTGATGGGGATTACGGTCGGTATATCCGACAGTGTGTCCAGCAGCTATATAAGTACGATGTGTAAGAGACAAATGGGAGACTGTATCGGTAGTCGCTTGCCCTATTGGTTATGAGTGTTACATTGGGAAAGCTCTCAAGTGCGTGACTTCATTCGTTGTAATGGGAAGAGTGGTGACGTCGTCGTCGCGACCATGCGGGCTTCGTAGACTGGCAGAGGATATGGGGGCAGTCGACATTCTGCCCACGCGAACGCAAGGACGACGGGAGCAAGGACTCCGATAGGTGTAGGAGTTCGACGCGTAGCAGACTCAGACCGGTTGTGAACGCTGCCGTGAAGACTTCATTGTGAAGAAGAAGCATCTGGTTGTCTCTAAGGACTCGCTCACTGAAGAGTGTGAGGCCTGAAAGTGTGAAGAAGATGGGGTTGCTGACGTTAGACGACATCGTCGTGAAACAGCAAGCGTTTCGTAGACGGAGCCTTCGACGTGCTGCGATTTCACACACAGAGGGGGAATTCTGCTCGCCGCCTGCACGCGTCTGTGACCTCAAGCTCCGCACATCAGAACCTGGAGATCACCTCAAACGATATCGGCTCAGTTCCTCGGCGTCCTTAAGGAAGGTGGATGCCGAAATTTGTGGGACTTCGACGTTGCGGTACTCGGCTACCTCGTGCTCGATGTGGGCATTCACGTATGGGCTGATCGAGCGGATCTCGCTGAGTAAGCCGTCCCTTAGACTGTGTCGTGCTCCAGGCTGAAGACGGTGAAACGCTACGTGGAATCGGAGGGCTGTGAGTCGCTTGGTAGTTGAACGCCACAGGGACCTCGTCGGGATTGTCGACGGGAACGCGACCGACACTGATGTCCAGGAGGTCGCGGTAGGTGGCCTCGAGTGCCAGCTCGTGCACGACCTGCCATTCGGTCTCAGAATCGGTGAGATCTGACGAATCGTCTCACAGGGTGGTGGGGTGTTACGCGCGGCGTCCAGAAGGGGGTCGGGGTGTGCCGATGGCCATGGCGGGAAGTGCGGCTTCGTGATTGCTTCCGACTCTAGCGGCAAAAACAAGTCTACGGAGAGTGCTTCTGACCCTCGACGATTTATCAGGACAAAGCATCAATGCCTTGTCACTGTGCGAAAAGGCTGGCCTCGAAGGAGTATCGCGATGCTCGGTAGATGTGGTCGCCGTACTCCACGATGCGTCCCGAGGGGTCGTACGTAGTGCGCTGCGTCGTCAGTAGGGCGGCGCCGCGATGCTCGGACAGGAGCTTGGCTTCCTTCGTCGTCGCGCTGCGGGCGCCGATCACCTGGCGGGCCGAGGCCAGGGTGACCCCGCGCTCGCGCATGAGGTCGTAGAGGGAGGCGGACTCGAGCTCCTGCATGGTCGGCGCGATGTCCGCCGGGATGAAGTTGGTGAGCACGGCGATCGGCTCGTCGTTGGCAAAACGCGTGCGCTCGATGTGGACGATGAGGGTGCCCTCGGTGATCTTGAGAGCGTCGGCTTCCTGAGCGTTGGCCGGGCGCGCCTCGTAACGTTGAATCGTCGTGTGGACCTTGTGTCCGGCGTTGACGAGGTCGCGCATGAGGGAGGTGAGTTCCATGGGGCGGTGGACGTGGCGCGGGGACACGATTGTGCCGACGCCGCGACGGCGCGTCAGGAGGCCGCGGTCGACGAGGCGCTGGAGCGCCTGTCGTGCCGTGGGGCGGGAGACGTGCAGTCGCGCAGCCATCGACAGTTCGTCCTCCAGGCGCGTATCGGCGGGCAGTGCGCCGGAGTTGATGAGCTGTGCGATGGGCTCCGAGATCTGAAAGTACAGCGGCACGGGGGAGGAGCGATCCAGCGTAATGTCTGGAACGTAGGGAGTGGTCCCCGAGGTGGGCGATGCTTTGGACATGTCAAACCTTCATGTGCGGCGCTATGACGTGTTAATTGAATATGGTTACATGGTATCAGTGTTGATGTTGGAGAGGGGGACGACGTTCTGTTGCATATTGTGTGGACAAAGCGTGACGATTGTTTGTCGAGTACGCCCTTGGACCATCAGGTTCACGGGCTACCCCGATGGAGGGGAAGGACCCACTCATGTTCTTTGACCGCCACTATGTCGACATTCTGACATTGGACGTTCAGGTATCGACATCTTTCCAGTCCAAAACAGCGCATATTGTGAAGACGTCGCCTACTAGCCCAAGAGCCAGGTCCGCATCGACCTGTGCTGCGAGGTTCACGACGGCGATGTTGCCCTTGTGCCCCACGGCTATCATGGCCCCTGCGTTGCCGCTCCCGGCTACGACATGTACTACCTGAACGTCATGGCAGGCCCGAACGAGGACCTCGTGTGGCTCGCCCCCGACGATCCGGCGCACCACTGGATCCGCGCCACCTGGGAACATCAGGAAGTGGACCCCTGCCTCCCCATGAACAAGTAAGAAAGCCTCGAAAGGATCACCCATGAGCAACGAAGCCTACAAGGGAACCGTGCGCCTGGCGGTCGCGCAGGCGATGATTCGCTTCCTGTCCAACCAGTACACCGAGCGCGACGGCGTCGAACGCGTGAAGGTGGTAGCTTCCTGAACGGAGGAGTGGGGACGCTGTTCCTGCCCTCCACGCCATACAGTTTTGTGTGTGGGGTTGAGTGCCCCGATGACGAGGTGCTTGCGGGGGCCTCGGCCTTGATATCCTCAGGTGGTGATCACGGTCCGCGTTATATCTGCCGGAGAGCGGTGCGTACACAGGCGCGGCGTTATGCTGTGGATATTGTCTCGCTCATCCGGATCGCTCCGATGAAGAAGTGCAGAGGAGAACCATATGCCACACACTCCAACGATTGACGACTACACACCCGACAGGGTGCGAGACCTCGTCGAGAAGACCCCCGCCTCCGGCGCAAAGCGCTCCCTGGGTGCAATTGCTGCCATCGCGACGCTGGGCTCTCTCCTCTTCGGCTATGACACCGGCGTTGTCGCTGGCGCCCTGCCCTACATGTACATGCCCGGAGGCGCCGGCGGTCTGAACATGACCACCTTCGAAGAAGGCTGGGTCGGCGGCCTGCTGTGCATCGGTGCTGCCGCCGGTGCGTTCTTCGGCGGACATCTCTCCGACCGCTTTGGTCGCCGCCATAACATCACGTTGCTCGCCATCATCTTCCTGTTCGGCGCCATCGGCTGCGCAATTGCCCCGAACATCTGGGTCCTCTACCTGGCGCGCATCATCCTCGGCTTCGCCGTCGGTGGCGCCTCCGCGACGGTTCCCGTTTTCCTCAGCGAAACTGCTCCCAAGCGGCTGCGCGGTTTCCTTGTCGCGACGGATCAGATGATGATCGTCTTCGGCCAGTTCCTGGCCTTCTCTATGAACGCTGTCATCGCCCGTCTGCAGGGTGGTCCCACCGTCACCCTGACCGGTGATGCCGTGGATGCGTCCGGGCACGTGCTCGGCCACGCTGGCACGTCCGTCGCGTGGGAGACCGTCCAGGCCGCCGTCAATATTGCGGATGTCGCCGGCACGGGCAATGGTCTGACCTGGCGCTACATGCTCATCCTGTGCTCGCTGCCCGCCATTGCCCTATGGATTGGCATCCGCACTGTGCCCGAGTCCTCACGCTGGTACGCCGCCAACCTGCGCATCGTCGAGGCCATCGGATCCCTCAAGCGCGTACGCGACGAAAAGAAGGATGACGTCGCCGGCGAGCTCAACGAGATGCTCGAGGTCCAGCGCGCCGAGTCCAAGCAGGAGAAGTGGTCGCTGTCCCAGATCCTCAAGGTTAAGTGGGCCCGCAAGCTCCTCTACATCGGTATCATCCTGGGTATCGCCGACCAGCTGACCGGCATCAACACGGCCATGTACTACACGCCGAAGATCCTCAATGCCGCCGGCGTTCCTATGGAAGACGCCATCACCCTGAATGTCGTTTCCGGTGGTATCTCCGCGATCGGTTCCGCCGTCGGCCTGTGGCTCGTCGCCCGCTTTGCTCGCCGTCACGTCGGCATGTATCAGGAGCTCGGCATCACGATTTCTCTGGCTGCGCTGTCTGCCGTGTTTGCAGCCTTCATCAGCCCCTACCTGGATGGCGAGGGAAACATCTCCGGCGCCCCGACCTTCGCGCCTTGGCTCGTTCTTGGCATCGTCTGCATCTTCGTGTTCATCAAGCAGTCCGGAACGGTGTCCTGGGTCCTCGTCTCCGAAATATACCCTGCCGCCGTCCGCGGCACTGCCCTCGGTATCGCGGTGGGTACTCTGTGGCTTGCCAACGCGCTTGTAGCCGTTGTTTTCCCACCGCTCATGGCGACCGTCGGTGGCGCTGGCACGTACGCGATCTTCGCAGCCATTAACTTCCTCTCGTTCCTCTTCTACTGGAAGGTCGTCCCCGAGACGAAGTTCCACTCGCTGGAGGAACTGGAACTGAAGTTCCAGAAGGACTACTCCTGAGAACGAATAGTTCACGTCCGTGTGTCCGGTGGGGAGGCCGTCCCACCGGGTACACCTGTTGGTTGAACGGATAGGAAGGGCGATGACGACACCGCAACAGGGAGGCTGCTCGACTCGCCCGCCGGTTGGTTGTGGCGGGGCGTGCATGAGTACTGTTGCTCTCCTGGCAACAGTGGTTCAGCGCATCCGGATAGCTTATTCGTCTATCCGGATCGAGATAACCTATCCGCGTAGCGATAACCTATCCGGACATGGTCGTCATGGTGTCGTTAGGTGAGAGAGACGGCGGTCGTCGTGTGGAGGAGCTGAGGGTGAGTGCTGTCGGTCCCGGCCTGCTGCCCAGGTGACATGCAGTGGGGGGAATGGCGTCATTAGAACCCCGACACGCCGACGACACGCCGGCAGCGAGTTCCTAATGCTGCAAAACCCCCATCGTTGTCCGATTGGGTGGGGCGAGGCCTGTGAGCTGGAGGTGGCTGCGGCGCCGGTGGGTGGCGGCAGGGCCAGGTGGTAGTAGCCGCCCGACTGGAGGGTGGCGCGAGGCCTGCTGGGCCTGGCCGGGCTTCGAGACGACGCGCCGAGCGTAGCTCGTGGCGCGGGCGCCGAGCGGGCGGGCAGGCCTCGCGCCGCACGGAGGTCTGGCGGCGGGTTCAAGCGGGAGTAGCCGCCCACCGGCGCACAGAGCAGCCACGTGCGACAAGGGGTGCGTTCGTGGCGCGGGCGACGATCGTCAACGCTTAGTGCGCCACGGCCTCGTCGATGACGGAGGCGACCTCGCGGGCCACGGACTGCCACGTGAAGTGCTCGCGCACGCGTGCGCCCACAGCCGCCGCGCAGGACGCGCGACGCACCGGGTCGGTGACAGCCTCGCGCAGGGCGGGGACGAGCGCATCCGTGAGCTCGGCGGACGTGCGGCCATCCACGATCCATCCGAGCGCGGGGGAGGTGATGACCTCCTCGGTGCCGCCGCGAGGCGTCGCCACGATCGCGCAATCGCCCAGGGCTGCCTCGAGGATCGAGGTGGGCAGGCCCTCGGGGTACATGGACGGGTAGACGAACACGTCGGAGCGGCGGTACAGGCTCATGACGGCGGGGAAATCCAGCTTTCCCAAGAACGACACAGCCGAATCCGACCCGTAGCGTTCGTGCAGCTCGTCTTCGATGGGGCCAGATCCGGCGACGGCCAGGCGCAATGGGACGTCCGGCAGTTCGGCGCGCAGACGTGCGAAGGCGTCCAGCAGTGCGACGATGCCCTTTTCAGCGATGAGGCGCCCCGCGTAGGAAATGACGATCTCGGAGTCCTCGCGGCCTCGCGGCCACTCGCGCTCGTAGCGGTCGTCCGCCACGGCCGTATCCTCCGGCGTCACCGCGTTGTACCACACGCCCGAGGCCTCGATCCCGAAGTGACGCAGCCACTTGTTGCAGTTGCGCGACACCCCGTAGTAGGAGGTCACGTGCTTCTTGACGAAGTGCGTGAGGCCGTGCTCGTAGATGCCGCCGAAGAAGTCCAGCACCGGGTTGCCCACGCTCATGTGTGCGGTGCCGTGCTCGATGAGCGCGACCGGGCGGCCCAGGCGGTGTGCGAGGCGCGCGCCGAGCAGGCTGGTCAGGTGGAAACGCGTGTTGACGATGTAGAAGTCCGCATTTTCAGCCTCGACGGCGGCCATCGTTTCCTTGAAGCGGGCGTCGCGCTTGAAGAAGGGGTAACGCTGCTTGAAGAGGCTCTTGGTGGGCAGGCGGTAGATACGCAGGCCGTCCTTGTCCTCGAAACGAGGCAGGGACTCGTCGTGCAGGGACGTGACGATGAAGACGTCGTAGCCGAGAAGCCTCAGCTGCTCGCTCAGGCGGTCCTGGTAGCGTTCGATGCCGCCCAGGTAGGGCAGGAAGAACTCCATGAAGATGGCAACCTTGACAGGGGGATGAGAGCGGTCAGCCATTGACGGACTCCGTTTCGGTGGGCGCGTTGCGGACGGGGATGAGCATGAACGCGACGAAGAGCGCCGCGAGGAGGGCCATGGTTGAAGCATAGGACAGGGACGCGCCCATCATGGCGAAGGAGCGCACGAGCGGCGCGGCCGCGACGTAGGCAGTTCCTCCTGCGATCAGGAACGCGACGAGGACCGCGCGCAGGCGGCGCATGGTCGCCAGCGCGTAGTAGAGGATGACGCCGGCCGCGTTGAGGGCGCCACCGAGGACGAGCACCATCAGCTCAGGCACATAGCCGGACACGTCCGTGCCGAACACGAGGGTCAGGAGCGGAGCGCCGATGAAGTAGGTGACGAGCGCGACGAGGACGAAGGCGAGCGCGGTCGTCAGGAGGCCGCGGCGAACGATCGCGAAAAACTCCCCGCGTTTGCCCTCGGCCCAGCGCAGCGCCATGCGGGTGAGCAGGGGGCGGAAGACGAACAGTGACAGCATGTTGATCGCGACCGCGGGCATGTAGATGATCGCGAAGACGCCCAGCTCCTCGTCGCCGAGGCTCGCGTGGATCGCGAAGCGCGGAGCGTTGGCCAGGTACTGGTTGAGGAACGCGGCGATGAACAGGGGCAGGCATTCCCACAGGATCCCGCCGATGCCTCGTAGATTGAACGAGGGCAGCAGTGAGAACAGGCCGCGCGCGGGCAGGCCGTAGGCCACCACGAGCACCACGCAGGTGACTGCGAAGGTGACGAGCGTGGCGAGGAGCAGATCCTGCGTGACCCAGTACAGGCCCGACCACAGGAACGTCGTCGTGAAAATGCGGGCGAAGCAGGCCTTGCCGGCGATGTCGAGGCGCCCGGAGCGCTGAAACTCCGAGTAGTACACGTCCTCGAAGGCGTCGAAAACGCGCAGGAGAGCCATCGCCGCGATGACCGTGAACGCGGGATAGGGGTCCTTCGTCGAGGAGTTCCACGAGTGGAGCAGGATCAGGCTCACCATCACGAGGCAAGTCAACAGCCTCGTGGACAGGTAGGTTCCAAAATCGAAGCGTCGCCGCACGTCCGTCATGTGGAAGGTGCGCACCTCGTACAGGCCCACCGTCTGGTACTGCTGGCCGATTGCCAACGCCAGGGTGAACAGGCCGTACTGGGCGCGCGCAAAGGAATCCGTCGCGCCCGAACGCATGATCGCCACGCCCATGATGACCACGGCGAGGCTCGACATGAGGGAGGCGGCCGTGTTCCACAGGTAGTCGCGCCCCAGCTGGCCGCGCGACTCGAGGGCCTCCTCGGTGGCCTCGACCTGCGCGTCGCCGGTGGTATGCGCGTCAGGAAGGGACGAGGTCATGGTATCCTTCTCGCTCACGCGCCGGCCTCCTCGGTGGCCTCGGGCCCCGGATCATTCGGCCCGAAAACGATATGGAAGGGCTCGTGGGTCACCCGATCTTCAGGATCCGGAATGCGCATGTCCCCGTAGCCGCGCAGCGCCCGCATGCCCCAGTGGGCGCGGAAGCGGCCGGGGTCATCCGCGATCTCATCCAGGACGAACAGGTCCACGCCGATCGGCATGCGGAAGGAGCGGTCCTTCGCGACCTTCGAGACGAACTCTGAGCCCTTCAAGCCCAGCACCCCGAAGCTGATCGGGTAGTTGGGGTGAGTGGCGGGGGAGGCGATAAAGAACTCGTCCCCGAGGAGGGCCGGGGCCTCGGCGATGAAACGCTCGTAATCTGCCCGCGGCATGCACACGTCCCCGTCGTCGTCCCACGGGATGAAGCCCTGGTGGCGCACAGCTCCGATCGCCGTGCCGCCGTAGGCGACGTAGCGCAGGTCGAGGAGGGCGCACACGCGATCGGTCTCGGCGAGGCACCGCTTGGTGGCGCGCTGAATGGCTGCCAGGGTTGCGGGGTCTGCGGCGCTCATGTGTCTCCGATCGTCAGGGGGCTGAGCCTAGAGGGACTCGGCGTAGGGGCCAAAGTCGATGACCGCTGCCTCGTGGTTGTAGCGCTTCTCCGGGGGAGGCAGCTGCATGTAGTCACCGTATCCACGCGTCAACAGTGCCTCCACGTCGTGAGGGATCGACGCCTCGATCGTCTCGAAAGGAACGCGGCGCGTCGGCACAAACTCGTCGCGGTGCACGATCCAATTCCACGGGTCACGCATCGTGAAATCGGCGTAGGTACCCGTCTGCTCGCCCTCCGCCGCCCGCGCGGCCTTCTCCCACCGGGCGTACAGGCCGCGCGGGGATATCTGCGCGGCACGCAGCGCCAGATTCGCCGTGCGCGTCACCGCGTGCACGAGCGAGCGCTTCCACGCCACCATGCCGGGCAAGCTCGGGGTCGGAATACCCGACAGGAAGAGGAGGCGTCCCCACCACCAGGTGCGGCGGCACATCGAACGGAAACGCTTCTCATCCTCGGGCACAGTGTCCAATGGGAAAATGTCCAAGAAGATTGGCGGCGTGTAATTGGGGTTGACTTCGCCCTGGGAACGAAAAACGGTCCCCTCCAGGCCAAGCTTGGAGAACAACAGGTGATAGCGCGGCGTGCTGGCCTGGTTGTCGATCCGGAAACCCTCCGACAGGAGGGCCGGTGCCTCGCGCAGGAAAAGCTCGTAGTCCTCGCGGACCATGCAGACGTCGATGTCGTCGTCCCACGGAATAAAACCACCGTGACGCACGGCGCCGATCGCGCTGCCGCCGTAGAGCGCGTAGGTCACGCCGATCTCCTCGCACACCCGGTCGAACTCCGACAGGATGTAGGTCAGCAGCATATGGACCTTGCGCAGGTCGCTGGGGGGCGTCGTCATAAGTCCTCCGGGTGCGGAAAGCTGGTGGGCGCATGCGCGCCCACCAGCCATTGTCTCACGCCTTGTTGTCGCTGACGCGACCCGCGCGCCTGGGAAGTAGATCACCCCACGAGGGAGTCGCCGCCAGGACGGTGCCCACCAGGATGACGACGCAGCAGACGACCTGCGTGGCCGTGGGTACCGTGCCCTGCAACACCAGGGCGAAGATAATCGCCCACGCCGAGTAGGAGATATTCAGGGCCATGCCTCGCGACGCGCCGATCGCCGACAGGGCCTTGTAGTAGAACAGGTACGAGGCCGTACCCGCCAGACCGGCGAGAGCCACCATGCCCGCCGACAGGTGGGCCAGCGAATGCAGCGTGAAGCCGAAGACTCCCGCGATCGGTGCCACGACGAACAGGTACACGACCGCCGAGGTCGTTTCGCGGATCTGGAGGGCCACCTCGTTATCCACGGCCTCGTCGCGCATACCCCACGTGAGGATGACGGCCTCGGAACCCCAGCCGATCACGCAGGCCAGGGCGCCGGCGACGCCCAGGATCGCGTTGCCGCCCTCGATCGGCTCCGACGTCGCCGACCAACCCGTCGCGACGATGGCCGCGAGGGCGACCAGCAGGGCCGCGATCTGGCGGGGAGCCATGCGCTCCTTCAAGAGAACGAACGCCAGCAGGGTGCCGAGCGCCGGGTAGAACGTTGAGATGATCGCGGTCAGGCCGGGGCCGATGTTGTCGATGGCGATGAGGTAGCCGCTCATACCGATCGGGCCACCCAGGAGAGCTGCCGCGATCACCGACTTGCCCGGGCGCGTGCGCAGCGCCGCCACGGTGTCCTTCAGGCGGCCTCGAATCGCCATGTAGACCACCAGGATTACGGCGCACGCAACGTCGTGCAGGACCGCACCCGCCAGCGCCGACTGGCCGAAGTCGGCGAACGGAATCATGGCCAGGGCGATCGCCAGCACGACCGTGTCGAGGCCCCACAGGACGCCCGAGAAAATACCGTAACGCTTGCCGCCGTGCTGAGTTTTCATGCCAGCTCACCCTCCTGGGAAACCTGCGCGCCCGAGGTCGAGGTGGCCTCGTACGAAGCGAGCAGGGAATCGATTGTGCGTGTCGCGTGCGAGTAGTAGATGTAGAGCCATTCGCCCACGTCGTCGCCTTCGGCCTCCTTGACCAGCGCCCACAGGTACCAGCACCAGCCGGCGAAGACCTCGTAGGCGAAGAAGTGGCGCTCCTCGGCCTCGCTGGGGGCGTGACCCAGGTAGTACTCGAGGGCGGCGGCCGCGCGCTCGCGGGTCATCTCCGCCGTGCACACGGTCATCGTGCCGAAGTCGGCTGCCATGTCCGACATGCCCGCGTACTCCCAGTCGATGAGGCTGATGGTGCCGTCCTTATCCACCAGGAAGTTCGGGGGGAAGAAGTCGTTGTGCGAGGGGACGACCTCGAACCCGTCCGCGTCCGCGAAAGCCTTGAGGCGCAGGACCTTGTCGCGCAGCTCAAAGTAGCCGGGGACATCAATCGGGCCGAAGGTCTTCAGGAGACCCTCGTAGCGCAAGCCTTCGGTCACGAAATCGAAGGAGCGGTCCAGGACTCGGCCGGAGGTGTGCAGGGCGCGGTCCATCTCCATGGCCGCTTTCAGTTCCTCAGGGCGGGTGACGTCCAGGTTGCGCACGTCGCGCACGAAGCGTGAGAGCTTCCATCCCGCTGCCGGGTCGCCCGTGATGAAGGTATCGTCGATGCCGAGTTCGGCGGCTAGGCGCAAGCCAGCGAACTCAGCGCTGCGGTCCACGATCTTCTCTGTGCCGATCCCCGGATGGCGGTAGACGTACTCGTCGTCGCCCACCGCGAAGTGGCATGACAGGTTCGTGATGCCCTGCTTGAGCGGGAAGAAGTCACAGATGTCGGACTTCGTGCAGCCCAGCGTGTCGACGATGTGGTCGAAGACCTCAGAGTCCACGTTCTCCATGAACAGGGGATCGAAGCTGCGCAGCTCGTCGACCGAGTCGAACTCGTGGATGACGCCGTCAGGGTAGCGCCGGATCACCATGTCGAAGGACTTGATGTGATCCAGGTAGATGGACTCCCAGAGCTTCGACACCGTCTCGGGCAGGTGGTAGACCTGCTCGAGGATCTCGCGGAACTTCGCGGAGAAGACGCGGTCGAAGTAGACGTGGCCGAGCATGACCCACGCGTCCTTGCCGCCCACGGTCGCGCCCGTGATGCGGTCGCCCGGACCCGTCTTGATGCACCACTCGTCGGTGGGGCCCTCGACGTAGTTTGCCGAGTAGTAGGACTTGTACACGTAGGGCTCGAAGGGGTTGGTGGTGAAGTAGTCGTCCGAGGAACACACGTAGGTGTTGTCCAGGCGGTCCTTGACGAGCCAGAGTGAGCCGTTGTTGTTGCGCGTGGCGTATTCGCGGTTGACGACGATGTCGACGTCGTACTTGTCGGCCAGGTAGAAGAAGTATTCCTTCTTATAGCCCACGACCAGCGCGATGTTCGTGATGCCGGCTTCGTGGAGCTGGCGGATCTGACGCTCGACGAGGATCTCGCCGCGCACCTTGAGCGTTCCCTTGGGGCGCTCGTAGCTGATGGGCGCGAAGCGCGAGGACAGGCCCGCGGCCATGATGACGGCACCTGTGACTCGGTAGGGTTCGAGAGCCTTGCGGCCCGCGTCGGTGATGGTCCGGTCGTGAATGTATCCCGCCGCCTCGCATTCGCGAATCGCGGTGTTGACTCGGCCAAGGCTCATGCTGGTGGCCACCGACAGGGCCCGCTGGGTGAGGGGGGAATTAGCCGCGGTCAGGGCGGTCAGGATGTTGAATTGGGGCTCGCTGAGCGTGCCGACGTTTGTCGAAGGCATGCAATCACCTTTCGTTCATAGAGATCATCTGATTGCTATGTGTTCGATCATAGCACTGCTAAATGAATTTGTGAACGGGTTGGGTGTGATGTGGCTATCGACGAGGCTCGGGCTGCGTTTCGGGGGAGCGTTGCCACAGGAAAACGGCCAGGCCGATCGCAATCGCGCCAGCGACAGCACCAATGATCCACACGGCCATCGGGCCGATTGGGGCCCCCGGCCACCACCACTCGTATCCCGTGCTCAAGTTGCGTGTGGACAGATCAATCGGGTATCTCTGCGGGTTCCAGCCGAACGCGTAGCGCTCAATGATGAGGTAGAGAGCGCGGGCGTACGTCAGGGCCCAAAGCGTTGCGACAACGCCCACGCACAGGCGTCCGAAAATCCCGGAAGGGGGACGCAATGGCATGGTGCCAATGCCCCGACGGTGATGATCGGAGCGAGCGGGGCTGGGTGCCAGAAGCATCAACAAAAACACAGCGAAGAGCGGCAACATATAGCGGGGCTGATAGATCTCCACATTGTTGAAACGGCCCTGCACGCCGATCGTGACAGGAACACCGACGATTGCACCGAGGACGACCAACGCTGATAGTGCCCGACGCCATGACAGATGCGTCAGGGCCCAACAGATGAGCACAATAACAATCGCCAGTGCTGTTCGCCTCACCCCGCCCTGGTAAGTCACGTCATTCCACCCCGGCCCCAGGCGGTAGCCGACAAAACCCTTCAAATAGTCCGGAATCCCCGCCAAATTCTGCAGGAGAATCGCGCGGCGCCCGACAGTGGCGGCACTCGCCTCAACCGGCACCAGTTTCGACGACACATTCGTGCGAAGCATGATCACAACGCCGACTACAGAGGCAATTGAGGCCACCACGGCCTCGGGAATGATGCGGCGACGTAGCGGAACGGCAAAGGCCAGAGCGACCGTGACGACGAAAAGGAAGAAGGCGCTGTCGCCGCGTGACGTGCACGCCAAAACCGCGCCAGCCAGGGCGCAGGCAATCAGACCAGCCCGGCGCGGCCCCGCTGACCGTGTGGCTGCCAACATGGCGGAAGCGAAGGCAAAAGTGCCGCTGATC
Source organism: uncultured Actinomyces sp. (assembly GCA_963531605.1). Classification (GTDB taxonomy): domain Bacteria; phylum Actinomycetota; class Actinomycetes; order Actinomycetales; family Actinomycetaceae; genus Pauljensenia. The sequence continues at coordinate 9,954 of CAUSHZ010000015.1, read as the reverse complement.
GCCCACGAGGAGGGATTCATGCTTGCGATGAAATAGAAGCCCATTGGTAGCCACGCGATGGTTAGCGCGACGCTGATCGCGCTTCGTAGCTCCGAGTCGGCCAAGGCAATAATCGCGCCGAGCAGTCCGATCGCCAAGAGTGTATTGAAAACCCGCAATGCCAACACCGCCCGATTCGTCGAATGCTGGACGAACAGGTGCGCAAACTGGTAGTAGCCCCACGGGTAGTTGCCGTCATCCCACCGCAGGGTCGTAGCCGTCAGATCGTCCGAGTACGCGAAGGTACAGCGCGCCGAATTATCGTGCTCAAAGGCGTAGCAGGTGACGTTTTCTTTCGCCAGAGTCTGGGGCACGATAACGGCCTTTTGTCCGTTCTTTGTGCCGATCTGGCAACCTGTTTCGTCCACGGGAGGTGGACACCACATCGCGCCAAGATGGTAATCCTCGTCGGGTGAGGCGCCCACGGGGGAGGCGACAACCCACGCGAGCGCGGATGTGATCACCGCGACGATGAGGATGAGAACAGCAAGAAGGGAAGGGGAGCGGCCGTGTTCGCCCCGGCCACGCCGAGGAGCCTTTGGACGCGACGAGGCCGACTCCACCTTCTCGGGTTCCGCCTCGTTGGCACGCTCCACGCGCACAGCGTTCACCTGTACTTCCTCCTTCTTTTCAGGAACCATCTGTACTTCCTCCTTCTTTTCAGGAACGCGCAGCAGCGCGGAATGCGTCGATGTGGACGGACGCGGCGCGGGCCCACGTGAACTCGTCGGCGCGCGGAATCGCCGCGGCTCCCAACGCCTCGCGGCGAGGGGGGTCATCCAGCAGCTCCACCAGGGCACAGGCGATCGAATCGGGGTCGATGTCGCAGTAGGCGACGGCGTCGCCGCCGACCTCCGGCAGAGAAGTCAGACGAGTCGTCAGCGTCGCAGCGCCGCAGCTCATCGCCTCCAAGACAGGCAGGCCGAAGCCCTCGGCGATCGAGGGGTAGGCCAGAATGACGCAGCCCGACAGGAAACCTGGCAGGTCCTCGAGGGGCAGGTAGCCGGGGCGCAGGACCGTCAGGTGCTCGGGCACCGCGGCCAGGGCCGGGTCGATGTCCTCGTCCCACCCCTTGCCGCCGGCCAGGACCAGGGCCGGCGGATTCGGGCGGTCGGAGACGGCCTTGACCCACCCGCGCACCAGGTTCGGCACGTTCTTGCGGGGCTCCAGCGTGCCCAGGAAGCCGATGTAGTCGCGGCCCTCCAGGCCTAGCGAGGCCTTGACGCGCTCGCGCTCGGCGTCCGAGACCGGGTGGAAGATCGAGCGGTCCACGCCGTGGTAGGCCACGTAGAACTGCGAGGGATCGCCGCCCGCGTACTTGATGGTCTCGTCGCGCGTGGCCAGAGAGGGCACAACGAGGGCGTCCGCGCGGCGAATCGCGCGGCGAATCGCCGTCGTGAAGAAGCGCTGCTTGAGGCGTGAGTGGGCCTGCGGGTGCGAGAAGAACGTCGCGTCGTGCAGCGTGATGACGACGGGTACGCCCGGGAACTGCGGGGAGGTGTAGTGCGGGGAGTGTAGGACGTCGGGGCGGACCTTGCGGATCAGCTTGGGCAAGCCCGTCTGCTCCCACGCCATGCGCGCGGGACGGGACTCGAAGCGCCGCGAAATCGGGATGATGCGGGCCGAGGGCAGGCGCGTCGCGAAGTGCTCGGCGTCGCGCTCCTGGACTGCCATCGTCAGGTCCACGCCCTGCTCGACCAGCTCCGGCACCAGGTCATCCACGTAGCGGCCGACGCCGCCCAGGTTGGCGGGGATTGCGGTGCCGTCCAGCAGGACGCGGATCGGATGCGAGTGAGAAACGAAGTGGGCCACGATCATCCCCATTGGGTCGGGAGCAACAACTATTCCCCTTATCGTATGCCATTTTGCGCGTGCGGATACTTTTGTTCCCGCCCCCGCGCGCCCGTGAACTACCCTGGACGCATGAGCGTCAATGTTGGAATGGTCGTCGAGCAAATGTGGCAGCCGGTGCCCGGGGGGTCCGGCCGGTACATCGTCGAGGTCGCCGCCCGCCTGGCAGACCAGGGTGTGCGTGCTATCGGCATCGCTGCGCGGCGCGGTGCGGGCGAACCCACGCCGAACGAGGTGGGCCTGACCATCCCCGTACTCAACTCGGCGCTGCCACGCCGCGCCCTGTACGCCGCGTGGGATCGGCTGGGTGCCCCCGGCGTCGACCGGATGCTTGGCGTCGGGTCGGGCGGGGGCGCGGATGTCGTGCACGCGACCACGTGGGCGATCCCGCCGACCTCCCGTCCCCTGGCAGTTACCGTCCACGACGTCGCCTTCCTGCGTGATCCCGACCACTTCACGGCCCACGGCTCCGCCTACTTCCACCGCGCCCTCGAGATCACGAGGAAGCGAGCCGACGCCATCATCGTGCCCTCGCAGGCCACCGCCGATGACTGCATCGAAGCGGGCCTGGATGCCTCCCGCATTACCGTCATCCCGCACGGCTTGAGCCACACGCCCGTCACTGATGCGCAGGTGGAGGAGTTCCGAGTCCGCCACGGCCTCTCCCGCCCCTACGTCCTGTGGGTCGGCACCCGCGAGCCTCGCAAGAACCTGCCCACCCTGCTGGCGGCGTACGAGCAGATGCGTGGCACCGACCTCGACCTCGTCCTCGTCGGACCCGCCGGATGGGGATCCGACCCGACCGACGCGCCGCTGGTGCCCGAACGCGTCCACGTCCTCGGGCGCCTGGACGATGCCGACCTGGCCTGCGCGTACGCGGGTGCCCGGGTCTTCACCTTCCCCTCGATCTGGGAGGGCTTCGGCCTGCCCGTCCTCGAGGCCATGGCGCACGGAACGCCCGTCGTGACCAGCGCTCACACCTGCATGGCGGAGATTACGCGCGACGACGCGGGCCTCCTCGTCCCCGCCACCGATGCCTCGGCCCTCGCGCAGGCCCTCGAAGCCGCCGCCGGAAGCGAGCACGACCGCCTCGCCGCCGCCGGCATCGAGCGTGCCCGCGACTACACGTGGGAGGCGTCTGCCGCTGCCCATGCCGCCGTCTACGCATCCCTGGCGGGTGCGCGATGAGGGCACGCAGCGCGAGGGTGATCCTCGTCAACTGGAAGAACGCACCGCTGACCCTGCGAGCCGCCCACTCGATCGCCCCGCAGATGGGGCAGGGGGACCGCCTCGTCATCGTTGACAACGGATCCGACGATGACTCCCTGACCGTCCTGCGCGAGGGCCTGGGCGAGCTGCGCGGCGTCGCCGATCCCGCGCGCGTGTCCCTCGTGAACGCCGGAACGAACGACGGCTTCGGTGCCGGCGTCATGGCAGGAGCGGCCGGCCTGAGCGAAGATGCCGTCGTCCTGCTCAACAACGACGCGACCGTGCGCGACGGTTTCCTCGACGCGCTCCTGGCTCCCCTGGGCGAGGCCGTGGGCGCCACGACCGCGCTCATCCTCCTGACGGGCACCTGGCGTCCCTCCACACCCTCGGACACGGAGTTCCTCGTCGCCCGCGACGGCAGCCGCTGGACGCGCGTCGCCGACGGTGAGAGCGGCGGCCAGGTCCTCATCAACTCCACCGGCAACGAGGTCGATCCGGCCGGCAACGGCTACGACCGCTCGTGGCTGGACCCCGCCGACTCCCCGCTGCCCGCCCCCGAGGTCTTCGGCCTGTGCGGCGGTGCCTGCGCCATCGACGCCGACGCGTGGCGAGCCGTCGGGGGAGTGCGCACCGACCTGTTCATGTATTACGAGGACACCGACCTGTCCTACAAGCTGCGCGAGGCCGGGTACGAGGTGCGCTTCGTCGCCGGGGCCGTCGTCGATCACGAGCACGCCGCCTCCTCGGGCACGTCCTCGCCCATGTTCCTGCGGGTCAACGCGCGCAACCGCATCATCGTCGCCGCCCAGCACGCCCCGTGGGGCGTCGTTGCGCGCGCCATCGCCCGCTCGATTGCGCGGGCAGTGCGCTCGGGCGGACGGGGGCCGGTCGCCCGCGGGGTCCTCCAGGGGCTCCTCGCCCTGCCTCGCGCGCTGCGCCACCGCACCGCCTCGCGTTCCTAGCGTCATCGACCCGGGAACGAGGCGGGGGCCGGTGGGTGCGTCACGGCACACAACGCGGGGCGGAGCTGCGTAGCGCCTACGCCTTGATAGACTGGCTGACATGGTGAAGACTGTCCTCGTTACCGGAGCCGGTGGCTACATTGGCCGCCACATTGTTCACGCCCTGCTGGAGCGCGGCCTCGACGTCAGCGTCGTCGACTTCCGCCTCGACGGTGTCGACGAGCGTGCGCGCCGCATCGACACCCAGATTTTCAGCGGCGACGCTGACATTTACGACCAGCTCGGACGCCCGGACGCGGTCCTGCACCTCGCGTGGCGTGACGGCTTCGTGCACAACTCGCCGGCCCACATCGAGGACCTGCCCGCCCACTACCGCTTCATCGAGAACCTCCTCGAGGGCGGCTGCACCCACCTGGCCGTCATGGGTTCCATGCACGAGGTCGGCTACTGGGAAGGCCCCATCGACGAAAACTCCGCGTGCAACCCCGCCTCGCTGTACGGCATCTCCAAGAACGCGCTGCGACAGATCACGACGCTGCTGACCGACAAGCACGGCGCGACCATGCAGTGGCTGCGCGGCTACTACATCGTCGGCGACGACGCGCACGGCTCCTCGATCTTCTCCAAGCTCCTGGCTGCCGCCCAGGAAGGCAAGAAGACCTTCCCCTTCACCACGGGCAAGAACCTCTACGACTTCATCTCCATCCAGGAGCTGGCCTACCAGATCGCGGCCACGGTCTCCCAGGACGAGATCGACGGCATCATCAACATCTGCAGCGGTGAGCCCATGAGCCTCGCCGACCGCGTCGAGGCCTACATCCGCGAGAACGACCTGGATATCACCCTCGAGTACGGGGCATTCCCGGATCGTCCCTACGATTCGCCCGGCGTGTGGGGAGATGCCACGAAGATCCGCCAGATCCTGGCCACCGTCGACGGTACGGGGGAGTAAGGCCGTGAAGCGCGCCGGTATTTTCCTGTTCTTTGATCCCCAGGGCCTCGTCGACGACTACATCGTGGAGTGCCTGACCTCGCTGCGCGAGTACCTCGACGAGATCCTCGTCGTCTCCAACTCTCCTCTGGACGACACCGCTCGGGAGCGCCTCCTCACGGGTGCCACCGAGGTCTTCGAGCGCGAAAACACTGGCTTCGATGTGGGCGGATACCGCGACGGCATCGCCCGCTTCGGCTGGGACCGCCTCGGCCAGATCGACGAGTTGATCCTCTTCAACTACACCTTCTTCGCACCCGTCAACCCGTGGAAGAACCTCTTCGACCGCGTGGACGCCGCCGGAGCGGTGGACTTCTGGGGCATCACCGAACACGACGAGGTGCGCCCCCACCCCTTCCTGGCAGCCACCCGCATGCCGCGCCACATCCAGTCCCACTGGATCGCCGTGCGCAACCCGCTGCTCAGCTCCCCGGACTTCCGCAAGTACTGGGACGAGATGCCGCCGATTCGTTCCTACAACGACTCGATCCAGTGGCACGAGTCGCGCTTCACGGAGTACTTCGGCAACCTCGGCTACACGCACGTCGTGGCCTACCCGCGAGAGGACTACCCCTCGCGCAACCCCGTCTTCGACAACGCGTCGATGCTGCTCGCGGACGGCTGCCCGATTCTCAAGCGCCGCAACCTCTTCCACGACCCGCTCTACCTGGACCGCCACGCGATCATCGGCGCGGACATGCTGGAGCTGGCGGAAAAGGCCGGCTACGACACCGACCTGATCCTCACGAACCTTGCGCGCACCTCGCGTCCGCGTGACCTCGTGACCAACGCGGGCCTGACGACCGTCATCCCCCCGCGCGCCGACCAGGCCACCCTGGATGCCGCCGCCTCCCTGAAGGTCCTCGCGGTCGCCCACATTTTCTACGCCGATATGGCCGACGAGATCCTCGACCGCCTGAGCGTCCTGCCGGAGGGCTACCACCTGGTGGCCACGACGTCGAACGAGGAGAACAAGGCCCTCATCGAGGCGCGCGCCCAGGAACGAGGCGTGGACGCCGACGTGCGTGTCGTGTCCTCCAACCGCGGCCGCGACATCGGCGCGTTCCTGGTGGACTGTGGCGACGTGCTGACCTGCGGCGAGTACGACATCGTCGTGAAGATCCACTCCAAGAAGTCCGTCCAGGACGACTACAACGCCGCCCAGCTCTTCAAGCAACACCTCTACGACAACCTGCTGGCCTCCTCCGATCACGTGGCCGGCATCCTCGCTGAGTTCGCCGCCCACCCGGGCCTGGGCATGGCGATCGCGCCCATGCCGCACATGGGCTACCCGACGATGGGCCACGCGTGGTTCGCGAATCGCGGCCCCGCCCGCGAGTTCGCTCAGAAGGTCGGCATCACTGTCCCCTTCGACGACCACCAGCCGCTGGCCCCCTACGGCTCCATGTTTATCGCGCGCCCGGAGGCCCTGTCTCTTCTGACCGGCGCTGGCCTCGTCCCCGAGGACTTCCCCGAGGAAGGCGGCTACAAGGACGGCTCCCTGGCCCACGTCATCGAGCGGCTCCTGGCCTACGCGGTCCTGTCGCGCGGCTACTACGTGCGCCCCGTCATGACCCCGAAGTGGGCGGGCGTGTACTACGGCTACCTCGAGTACAAGCTGGCCGCGACCTCGTCGATGATGCCCGCCTTCGCGATCGACCAGGTGCCCTTCCTCAAGGCGCGCATGGGCGCGGTCCCGAACCTGCTGGGTGCCGTCAAGACCAACATCATGGTGCGTACCCCGGGACTGGGCAACGCTCTCAAGCCGGCGTACCGCGCGGCCCGCGGCGCCTTCCACAAGATCCGATCCATGAAGGGCGAGCGATGAGGCTGGCCTCCACGATGCGCGCTGGAGACCCCACGCGCCCCAGCGCCCTCACGGAGTACGGAGTTCACGCAACGCTACCTCGCGCTCACGCCGGCCGCCGGCAAGTAGAATAGATTTCCTGACCACGACAGAAGCGATGGGAGTAGCCGTGTCTGAGACGAAACGGGTCATCGACCTGACGGTGCGCATGGCGCAGCGCTCGATCTCCTCGGAGTTCAAGGGCACCGCGCTCGGCCGCCTGTGGTCCTTCATCAACCCGATCGCGACGATCGCCGTGTACGCGCTGATCTTCGGCGTCGTCTTCCGCGGAGAGTCCGACAAGGGCGTGAACTCGGGCCTGTCCTCGTTCGCGCTGTGGATCGGCGTGGGTGTTATCGCCTGGAACTTCATGTCGAGCGGCATCCAGCGAGGCATGGACTCCCTCGTGGGAAACTCCGGCCTGCTCACCAAGGTCTACTTCCCGCGTCAGGTCCTCATCTACTCCTCGGTCCTGGCGCTGGCCTACGACTTCGCATTCGAGCTGGGCGTCATCATCGTCATCATGTGCATCGCCGGCGGCCCCGGCGTGCTGCTCATGATCCCTGCGGTCATCGTCATTACCCTGCTTGCGATGCTGTTTGTGATCGGCATGGGCCTCATCCTGTCGGTCGCGTCGGTCTACTTCCGCGACATCTCGCACCTGTGGCAGATCTTCAACCAGATCTGGATGTACGCCTCCGGCGTCGTCTTCTCCCTGTCGATGCTCAACAAGGTCCAGACCGACCTGGCGGCCAAGGGATGGACGTGGGGCGGCGAGCCCCTCCCGATCGTCACGATCTTCCGCCTTAACCCCGCCGAGCTCTTCCTCGAGGCCTACCGCTCGACGCTGTACGGCTTCGCGATGCCGTCCTGGCAGGTGTGGCTCGGCTGCGCCGCCTGGGCCTTCGGCATCTTCGGCCTCGGCTCGCTGATCTTCCGCCGCTTCTCGGCACGAATCGTGGAGGAACTCTGATGACGAACGCGATTTCGGTGGAGGGCGTCTCCAAGCGCTTCCGCATCTACAAGAACCGCAACCAGTCCCTCAAGGGCGCGTTCCTGCAGCGTTCGCGCGCGCAGTTCGAGGAGTTCTGGGCCCTCGACGATGTCTCCTTCGAGATCCCGCAGGGCAAGACCTTTGGCCTGCTCGGACACAACGGTTCGGGCAAGTCGACGCTGCTCAAATGCATCGCGAAGATCCTCACCCCGGACAAGGGAACCATCTCCTCGACGGGGCGCATGGCCGCCATGCTCGAGGTCGGCTCCGGCTTCCACCCCGAGCTGTCGGGCCGCGAGAACATCTACCTCAACGGCGCGATCCTGGGCATGAGCAAGAAGGAGATCGACTCCAAGCTGGACGCGATCATCGACTTCTCCGGCGTCGAGCGCTTCATCGACCAGCCCGTCAAGAACTACTCCTCGGGCATGTATGTGCGCCTGGGCTTCTCCGTGTCGATCCACGTCGAGCCGGACATCCTCCTCGTCGACGAGGTCCTGGCCGTGGGCGACATGGAATTCCAGAACAAGTGCATGGACAAGTTCGCCCAGCTCAAGGATGAGGGGCGCACGGTCGTCGTCGTGTCCCACGGCCTCGAGCAGATGCGCACCTTCTGCGACCAGGCCGCCTGGCTGGACCACGGCACGCTCGTCGACGTGGGCGGGGCCGCCGAGGTCATCGACACCTACTCCGACGTCGCTCACCACGCCGTCGAGGTCGAGGGCGGTGGCACGCGCTTCGGCAGCGGTGAGGCCATGATCGAGCGCATTGAGCTGCTCTCCGCGTCCGGTCAGCCCACGTCGCTCGTGTACCCGGGCGATCCGGTTCGCCTGCGCCTGCACTACCGCGCGAACGAGCGCATCGAGTCCCCGGTCTTCGGAGCCTCCATCGACACCCGCGAGGGCGTGTTTGTGTGGGGCCTGCACGGCATGGACGCCTGCTACGTGCCCACCTCGATCGAGCCGGGCACCGGTCACCTCGACATCGACATCCCGCGTCTGACCTTCAACCCGGGCGCCTACACGATTTCCGCGGCCATCCAGAACCAGGACATGACCAGCGTCATCGACGCCCTGCAAAAGGCGCGCCGCTTCGACGTCCTGCCTGGCCCCGGCATGGAGTCCGGCGGCCTCGTGAACCTGGGGGCCACCTTCACTCACCTGGAGCCCGAGCGCCCGATGCGCGACGTGCCCCGACGCGGTGCCGCCGACTACGAGCACCTTGCGCGCATACAGGCCCAGCAGGCCGACGCGCTCGAGAACGAGGCCTGACGGACGCATCAACGTTCGAGGCAGGGGCCCAGCGGAGTGAACGTCCGCCGGGCCCCTGTTGTTGTGATTGAGTTGGTGGCCTAAACGCGCCCGCGCAGCGTGACGGGTGTTCTAGACTTATAGGAGAACTGTTCTCCAGCAACAAGGCACTGTTATGGCACCGACGCCCACGCTCGCCCGCCGCGCGCACGCGCGCGCCCTCACCGCCGTCCTGACCCTTGCGCTCATCGCTCTGCCCGCGCAGGCACTCGCCGACGCCGGGGACGAGGAGGGCGCACCGCAGTCCGCAGCGCAAAGCTCCACCGCGGCCCGGTCCGCTTCGCCCACCGCGCCGTCGGCCTCTCCCAGCCCGGAGGCCACGGACGCGCCCGAGCCCGCCGCCCCGGCAGCGAGCGATGAGGATCGGGCGGCCCAGGCCTCGTCGGGGAGCGAGGAACCTCCGACGATGTCCGCTCCCGATGAGACCGGACGAGGCGCGTGGGTGCGTGACTCGGTCGGCTGGTGGTGGCGGCGAGCCGACGGTACGTACCCGCACTCGCAGTGGGTGGGGATCGGGGGCACCCGCTACTACTTCTACGACAGCGGCTACATGGCCACCGGATGGCTGCGCGACGGCACCGACTGGTTCTTCCTAGCTCCCTCGGGAGCGCTCGTCGGCGGTTGGCTGAAAGACGGGGGCCAGTGGTACTACCTCGACCCCGCCACGGGCGTCATGCGCACGGGGCTCACCGGCGTGGATGGCACGTGGTACTACCTGGATTCGTCGGGTGCGATGCGCACCGGGTGGGCGC
>CAUSHZ010000014.1:0-36743 GCA_963531605.1 uncultured Actinomyces sp. | reverse complement strand
GGAGGCAAGCGCTCTATCCGCTGAGCTATCGGGGCAGCTCGGCCAGTTTAGCAGGGTTTTATATAACCACACGGGACGGTGATGTGTGCCATACTAGTGGGCGTTGCTTGTTTGAGAACTCTTCAGGAGGATCCCATGCGCGTTCATATCGGCACCGATCACGCCGGTTTCGAACTCAAGGAAAAGGTCGTTGCGCACCTGCGCGAGGCCGGTCACGATGTCGTCGACCACGGCGCTCACAGCTACGATGCGCTCGACGACTACCCGCCGTTCTGCATTGAGGCCGCCCAGGCTGTCGTCGATGAGCCGGGCAGCCTCGGCATCGTCATCGGCGGCTCCGGCAATGGCGAGCAGATGGCCGCCAACTGCGTGGAAGGCGTGCGCGCCGCCCTCGTGTGGTCCGATGCGACCGCGCGTCTGGCCCGCGAGCACAACGACGCGAACGTCGTTGCCGTCGGCGCCCGCCAGCACAGCGAGGAAGAGGCTCTCGCCCTCATCGACGCGTTCCTGGAGACACCCTTCAGTGGCGACGAGCGTCACCAGCGCCGCATCGACCTGATGAAGGACTACGAGCGCTCCGTGCGCGCCTGATACCCGGCGGCGTCGGGGTGCCTGGTAGTCGCTGACGTCTGGGCGTCTTGATGCTGGATCGTTCGGTGGTGGATGCTGACGAGCTTCGCGTCGCTGTTAGCGCGCGTTGGATCTCCATGTCGCCGCTGGCGCTGTGGGTGTACGTTGGTTCCCTGTGATCCGCAAGCACTGTTTCAGTTGTGCTGGGGTTTCCGATGCGTGTCTGGCGCTGCTCATGCGCTGGGTTTTCAACGCGTATCAGGTACTGATCGAGGCGAGACGGGGCCGGTGAATGATCACCGGCCCCGGTTTGCGTGTCGTGTCTCTGGGTGTTCAGCAGTTTCGCATGCAATTCTCTCGATAGCGTTTCAGACCTTCAAGCAGGATTGTTGATATTCCAACGTTTGAAAACGATTGTGGTTGTGTTTGCTGATGGAATTGCATGCGTTTTTGGGGGAGGCGCGCGCATTGGGCATCAGTGGGGTGGGTGCATGCTGCACGAAATCGGTGACGTTTTGGCTGTCGACAGGTTTCCGTGGGATGAAACCGGTGACGCCTTTACCGGCCCGCACTCATTGTGGGGTGAAGGCACTGGCACCACTGCGGGGGAAAATAGCTGAATTGAGACGTGTTTCGACCCGCACAGGTGCTCGTGGTTTCAATGAGGGCTGATCAGGTCCCTGCAGGGGTGCCAACAGTTTCACCGGTGGTGCTGATGGTGGGCAGCAGAGGCGTCAGCGGTTTCAATGCTGGCTTATTGGTGCTGGCAAAGGCATCGTTGGTTTCATTGAAGCAGTGATGTGGCTCCAGCGAAGCAAGGATGTGGCTCCAACTGCGGGAAAAAATTCTCCCTGCGTCGGTTGTTTGCGTCTGGACCGGGATAATTTTCTCCCTGCTCGCCTTGAATGGGCTGAAATGGGTGTTTTTTGCTGTGTGGGGAGAGTTTTGTACCGGTGGTCGTCTGCGTGGGCCCCAGGGCGAGTTTTGTCCCGGATCGCGCCCGAAAAGGGGACCACCGGGGAAGTGCTGTGAGGCCGAGGTTGCCGGCCCTATCGCAGCCAGGCACTGCCACATCTGGCCCGGTGGCGGCCCCGCAATCCCAGCCCCAGCCCCAGCCCGGGTCTCATCCCTTACCCCTGGCCGGTGAGGGTGAGGTACACGAGGAACAGGTTCAGCGCCACAATGACGGCCGCGATGAGGAAGCCGGTCGCGCGCAGGGGACGATTGTTCGCGTAATCGCCCATGACCTCGGGTGAGGCGGTCAGGCGCATAAGCGGGATGATCGCGAAGGGGATGCCGAAGGACAGGGCAACCTGCGAGACGACGAGTGCCCACGTGGGCTCGGCGCCCGCGCCCAGGATGATGAGCGCGGGGATCAGCGAGATGAGGCGGCGCGCGATGATGGGCACGCGGATGTGGAGCAGGCCGTTCATGATCTCGCTTCCCGCGTAGGCACCCACCGACGTGGAGGCCAGCCCCGAGGCCAGCAGGCCCACCGCAAACACCGTGCCGACGACCGGTCCGAGCGTGGAGGAGATCGCGGCGTGCGCGCCCTCGATCGTGTCGGTGCCGCTCTGGCCGGCCAGCGCCGCGGCCGCCAGGAGCAGCAGGCCGATGTTCACCAGGCCCGCGATGCCCAGTGCCCAGTAGATGTCGATGCGGGTCGCGCGCAGCAGGCGCGAGAGGTGTCCGGAGGAGTGTCGGGCGTCGCTGGTGGAGGGGCCGAGCTCGTGGGCCTCGTGGTCGTTGACGAGGGAGGAGTGCAGGTACACCGCGTGCGGCATGACGGTCGCGCCCAGCATGGATGCGGCCACGAGGACCGAGTCGGTGCCCTGGAAGCGAGGAACGAGCCCGCCGAGCATGCCCGAGGGGCTGGGCGGCGCGACGAAGAGGCCCGCGAGGAAGCCAAGCGTGATGATGACCAGTAGGCCGACGATGATCGTTTCGAACTGGCGCTGGCGCCCGCCGCCTTGAACGAGCAGCAGGGCCATCGACACGGCGCCGACGATGACGCCGCCCCACAGGAGGGGGATGCCAAATAGCAGGTGGAGGGCGAGCGCGCCGCCGATGACTTCGGCGAGGTCGGTTGCTGCGGCGACGATTTCGGCCTGGATCCAGAAGGCGATGCGCCCGGGCTTGCTCATGCGCGCGCCCAGCAGGGACGGCAGGGACTGGCCGGTGACGAGGCCGAGCTTGGCGGAGAGGTACTGGATGACCATCGCGAAGATGTTCGAGGCGATGAGGACCCACACGAGCAGGTACCCGTAGCGCGCGCCCGCCGTGATGTTGGCGGCGACGTTTCCGGGGTCGACGTAGGCGACGGCCGCGACGAAGGCAGGGCCGAGGAGGGGGATGAGCTTGTGGTGCTGCTCGGTGTCCGTGGTGGTCACGGGTGTTCCTCACTGCTGACGGGTAACGTTCGGTTATCCGAAACTTTACCCGTCTTGCGGCTTATGGGTGGGGAGAGAGAGGAAATAGGGCGCGCATGTGGCCAGGTTTTCATCCATGGCCCCGGGGAGAGTTCGCGGATGGGAGCAAAAACCCCGTAGTCTAAAGGGGTGACTCCTGAAGAACTTGCTACTCTCATCCGCGCGACCCTGCTGGACGCTGCTGCCGCCGGTCGCATTTCGATCGACCCCTCGCTGGTCCCCGACCCCGTGACCGTGGAGCGCCCGCGCGTGCGCGAGCACGGCGACTGGGCGACCAACGTCGCGATGCAGCTCGGCAAGAAGGCTGGCATGGCACCGCGCGAGTTCGCGCAGATCCTCGCCGACGACCTGGCTGCTGCGGACGGCATCGACTCCGTCGAGGTCGCTGGCCCCGGCTTCATCAACATTCGCCTGGGCGCGGGCGCGGCCGGCGAGCTGGCCCGCACCATCGTCGAGGCCGGTGCCGCGTACGGCCGCAACGAGACGCTCTCGGGCCGCTCGATCAACCTCGAGTACGTGTCCGCGAACCCGACCGGCCCCGTGCACCTGGGTGGCGCCCGCTGGGCTGCTGTTGGCGACTCGCTGGCCCGCCTCATGGCCGCCTCCGGTGCCGCCGTGACCCGCGAGTACTACTTCAACGACCACGGCTCGCAGATCGACCGCTTCTCGCACTCCCTCTACGCCCGCGCCATGGGCCGCGAGGTCCCCGAGGATGGCTACGGCGGCCAGTACATCGCCGACATCGCCGACCAGGTCCGCGCCGATGCGCGCGCGGCCGGCGAGCCCGACCCGATCACGCTGCCCGAAGCAGAGGCCATCGAGGTCTTCCGCGCTCGCGGCGTCGAGCTGATGTTCGCGGAGATCAAGGAGCGCCTGCACTCCTTCCGCGCCGACTTCGACGTCTTCTTCCACGAGGACTCCCTGCACACCTCGGGCGCGGTCGCCGCGGCGATCGAGCGCCTGCGTGAGCGCGGCGAGATCTTCGACGAGGGCGGCGCGGTGTGGCTGCGCACGACCACCTACGGCGACGACAAGGACCGCGTCCTCATCAAGTCGGACGGTCAGGCCGCGTACTTCGCGGGCGACGTCGCCTACTACCTGAACAAGCGCGAGCGTGGCGCGGATGCCGCCATCTACCTGCTGGGCGCCGACCACCACGGCTACATCGGCCGCATGATGGCCATGTGCGCCGCGTTCGGCGACAAGCCGGGCGAGAACCTGCAGATCCTCATCGGCCAGCTCGTCAACCTCGTCAAGGACGGCGAGCCCGTGCGCATGTCCAAGCGCGCCGGCACGATCGTCACGCTCGACGACCTCGTCGACGCCGTGGGCGTGGACGCTGCGCGTTACGCCCTCGTGCGCGTGTCGATGGACACCCAGGTCGACATCGACCTGGACCTGCTCTCGCAGCACTCTAACGACAACCCGGTCTACTACGTGCAGTACGCGCACGTGCGCACCTGCAACGTCGCCCGCAACGCTGCCGAGCACGGCGTCACCCGTGACGCCGGCTTCGACCCGGCGGCCCTCGACTCCGAGGCGGACGAGGCTCTGCTGGCCGCCCTCGCCCAGTTCCCCGCGCAGGTTGCGCAGGCGACCGAGCTGCGCGAGCCGCACCGCATCGCCCGTTACCTGGAGTCTCTGGCCGCCACCTACCACGCCTGGTACGGCCAGTGCCGCGTGACGCCTCGCGGCGACGACCCGGTCGAGCCCGGCCACATCGCCCGCCTCTGGCTCAACGACGCGGTCACCCAGGTGCTGCGCACAGGCCTCGGCCTCCTCGGCGTGAGCGCCCCCGAGAGGATGTGACTCGGTGAGCGAGACAGCAAGCGTCGGTACCCTCACCTGCCCGACCCCCGATGAGCGCCCCGACCTGTGGCCGTGGAGCGCGAGCCGGGAGGGCGGCGTGCTGCGCGTGGGAGGCGTCGACCTGACCAGCGTCGCCGCCGACTTCGGCACGCCCACCTTCGTACTCGACGTCGAGGCCATGCGCGGCCGCGCCCGCGTGTGGGCCAGCGCGATGGCCGAGGAGTTCTGGGACGGCTACGGCATGAGCGGCGGCGACGCCTTCTACGCCGGCAAGGCATTCCTGAGCGCCGACGTCGCGCGCCTCGTCGCGGCCGAGGGCCTGGGTATCGACACCGCCTCGCTCGGCGAGCTGAGCCTGGCCCTGCGTGCCGGGGTGGACCCCGACCGCATCGGCCTGCACGGCAACAACAAGTCGGACGCGGAGATCCGCCTCGCCCTCGAGGCCGGCATCCACCGCATCTTCATCGACTCGATGGACGAGGTCCACCAGATCGAGCGCATCGCCGCTGACCTCGGCGTCGTCGCGCCCGTTATGGCGCGCCTGAAGTCCGGCATCCACGCGGGCGGCAACGAGTACATCGCGACCGCCCACGAGGACCAGAAGTTCGGCCTGTCCCTGGCCACCGGCCAGGCGTACGAGGCAGTGGCTGCGATCAAGGATGCGGCGCACCTGGACTTCCGCGGGCTGCACAGTCACATCGGCTCCCAAATCTTTGGGACCGAGGCCTTCGCCGAGGCCGCGCGCATCGTCATCGACTTTGCTGCGCTCCTGAAGGCTAAGCTGGGCCTGGACGTTCCAGCGATTGACCTGGGCGGCGGCGTCGGCATCGCTTACACGGGCCAGGATCCGATCCCGACCTCCCCGGTCGAGGTCGCCCGCGCTCTTGCGACCGTGGTGCGTGAGCGCTGCGCCCACCACGGCCTGCCGGTCCCGCACGTGTCCGTCGAGCCGGGCCGCTCGATTGCCGGCCCGTCGATGGTCATGCTCTACCGCGTCGGCGTCGTGAAGGATGTTTCCCTGGAAGACGGGGGAGTGCGTCGCTACGTGGCGATCGATGGGGGCATGTCGGACAACATCCGCCCGGTTCTGTACGATGCGGCCTACACGGCGACGCTCGCGAATCGTGACCCCGCGCAGGCCTCGTCTCTGGCGCGCTGCCGCGTCGTCGGCAAGCACTGCGAGAGTGGCGACATCATCATCCGCGACATCGACCTGCCGGCCGACATCGCGGGCGGCGACCTGCTGGCCGTTCCCGCCGTCGGCGCGTACGGCTACTCGATGGCCTCGAACTACAACATGCTGACGAAGCCGGGCGTGCTCGCCGTCGAGGACGGATCCGCCCGCTGGTTCATCCGTCCGCAGACGGTCGACCACCTGCTGGCACTCGACGCCGGCCTGGAGTAAACGTCGGGTTGCAACAAACAGAGCAGACGGGGAGTGCCTACGGGTGCTCCCCGTTTTGTGTGCCCTGCGTTTTCGGTGTGGCCCGATCAAGTCTTGGTGCTCAAGCCTCTGTGAAGCCAATCCCGTGCTGTCTGTGCGGTGCTTCCCGAGCAATGTCGCACGTAATTCCCGTCCCGCTATTTTGAATTTTGAAATTGCGCCCTTGGAATTGCAACGTTTGTGGGTGTACCCAAATTCTGACCAGGGGAAATTATGTGCGAGATTGAGGGGTGGGAGTGATCTTGAGGAGAGGTCTTAGGGGGTGATCTTAGGTAAGCCTAGGTTTTGTTGTTACTGACAAACTCTAGGATGATGGACGCAGCTGTGAATGCAGCCGAAATCCTGACAGTGACAATCGAAAGTCGAGGAATCATGCGCCGCACTGCCGCACGCATCGGCCTCGTCGCCGCTCTCGCCCTGTCTATGGGCGTGGCCGCGGTGAACGCACCTTCCGCCCGAGCCGAGGAGCCCGGACTCGTCTCCGCCACTCGCGCCGACACCGACGAGATGAACTACGCGATCAACCTCGCGGGCACGAACCCCGAGGACCTCCAGCGGGCCCTCGCCCTCGTCCCCGGAGCCGGTGGCGCCGCCCTGGCCTCGTACCCGGAGATCGGGACCTTCTTTGCGCAGAGCGCCACGCCCTCGTTCGCGCCCGACCTGGCCGCCGCCCTGCGAGCGGCCGGCATTCCCATCCACTCGATCGGCCCGACCCGCGTGGCCCCCGTCCTCTATTACGAGCGCGTCGAGCTGCCCACGGACAAGAAGGACGAGGCCCCGCAGTCCGGCGCTGCGGGCGGCCTGAACTCCATGCGCGATGAGACCGCGAGCGCCGCTCCCGCGGGCGCGTCCGAGGAGGTCTTCAACTGGGGTGCCGTCGCCATGCATGCGCGCGAGGCTGAGGCCGTCAACGTTAAGCGCGCCCCCGTGACCGTCGCGGTTGTCGATTCCGGCGTCGAGGACACGCATCCCGACCTGGAGGGGCGCGTCGATACGTCGCGTTCCGTGAAGTGCTCGGTGAATGGCGTTGCGACGCAGGATTTCTACGGGTGGCGTGACGAGTTCTACCACGGCACGCACGTCGCGGGCATTATTGCCGCCAACCACAACGATATTGGTATCGACGGCATCGCCCCCGAGTCGACCATCGTCGCCATTGAGGCGACCAACGACAACCGCCTCATTTATCCCGAGTACGTGACGTGTGCGTTCATGTGGGCGGCGAGCCACGGGGTGGATGTCGTGAATAACTCCTACTCGATGGACCCGTGGGTCTATTGGAGCCCGACTGACCCTGAGCAGGCTGCGGGCCTCGAGGCGGCCACCCGATCCATCAAGTACGCGCAGGACAAGGGCCTGGCCGTCATCGCGGCGGCCGGCAACGAGGGCGTCGATATCGACAACCCGACGATCGACAACGGATCTCCGACCGACGTTCCCACGCCGACGAAGAATCGCGCGGTGCAAGGCGGTATCCGCGTTCCCTCCATGCTTGATGGGGTCGCCCAGGTGAGTGCGGTCGGTCAGGCGTACAACGTGAAGCCGGGACTGTCCCTGGGTCGCGCCGAGTTTTCCAACTACGGTCAGACGATTGATTTTGCCGCCCCGGGCGACCAGATCTACTCCACGGTTCCCCTGCTGTTCTACCCGAGCGGTTACGCCGTTGCCGACGGCACGTCCATGGCGACGCCGCACGTGTCGGGCATCGCGGCCCTCATCAAGTCGGTGCACCCCGAGCTGTCCGGCGCGCAGGTTATTGACCTCATGAAGAAACAGGCCGCGGCCAACTACGGACGCCTCAATGCGCCGATCGACGGCAGGGAGTACCGCGGCTACGGCTTCCTCGACGCGCTCGATGCGGTGACGTCCGGCGTGGATCAGATTGACGAGGCCAAGGCGGGCGCGTGGGTCAAGGATGCCACCGGCTGGTGGTACCGATACGAGGACGGAACCTACCCGGCCTCGACCTCGGTTCAGATTGGCGGGGCTACGTATCGTTTTGACGCGCGTGGCTACATGGTGACTGGATGGGTGCTTGACGGCGGCCGGTGGTTCTACCACGAGGCCTCGGGGGCCCAGGCGTCGGGCTGGGCCAATGTGGACGGCACCTGGTACTACCTGGATCCCGCCACGGGTGTGATGGTCACGGGCTGGGCCAACGTAGGCGGCACCTGGTACTACCTGCATGCTTCGGGGGCGATGGCGACGGGCTGGGTTCAGGATGGATCCACCTGGTACTACCTGAACGCTTCGGGCGCGATGGTGACGGGCTGGGCCAACGTGGGCGGCACCTGGTACTACCTCACGCCCTCCGGCGCGATGGCCATCGGCTGGGTGAACGACGGTGGCTCCTGGTACTACCTGGACGCGTCCGGTGCGATGGTCACCGGCACCCATCGGGTGGATGGTACGACCTACACTTTCGGTCCGGACGGTCGCATGCAGTAGGTGTCTGCGGCTACTTGTCAAGGAGGGGTCGCGCACCTGAGGGTGCGTGGCCCCGCCTTGCTGTCATGATGGGTGAATGTCAGTGGGCAGGGGAGTGGTTACTTGAAATTCTTGGCTCTGGCCAGGTGTTGACCAATTTAAGCGACGCTAAATTGTGGCGAGTGACAAACTAAAGCATGATAGTTCTGATGGGTACATTGTCGTACTCGCCAGACCCACAACTGAAAGTCGAGGAACCATGCGCCGCAATGTTGCACGCATCGGGCTCGTTGCCGCCCTCGCCCTGTCCATGGGCGTGGCTACGGCGACCGCCCCACCCACCCGGGCCGACGATCACACCGGCCTCATCGCGCCCGCCCGCGCCAGCGCCGGCCTGATGAACTACGCAATCAACCTCAGTCCACAGGCCAGTGCCGAGGACCTCGCGCGCGCGACCTCGCTGGTCGTATCCGCCGGGGGCGTCACGCTGTCCTCCTACCCGGAGCTGGGGACGTTCTTCGCTCAAAGCGAGTCGGCCTCGTTCGCCCCGGACTTGGCCGCAGCGCTGGCGAAGGCCGGAATTTCCGTGCACTCTGTGGGCCCGACGCGCGTGGCCGCCGTCCCCGAGGGTGAGCGCCAGGCCGCCCCGGACCCCCAGCCTGCCCCGCAGTCGGGCGAGGCGAGCCCGGCCCAGTCCGGAGCGCAGTCGGGCGTGCAGTCCGGAGCGCAGTCGGGTGGACCGTCCTCCCCGCGCGGCCAGAGCGCGACCGAGGCCGATAAGCCCGAGGAGGTCGTCAACTGGGGCGCCCAGGCGATGAGTGCTGTGGACGCGGCGGCCGTGCCGATCGCGCACGCGCCCGTCACAGTCGGCGTCATCGACACCGGCATCGACGACACGCACCCCGACCTGGTGGGCCGCGTCGACACCTCCCGTTCGGTGTCCTGCGGGCACAACGGCATCCCCTCTCAGGCATACGGGTCCTGGCGTGACGACTACTTCCACGGCACGCACGTCGCGGGCATCATCGCCGCCAACCACAACGGCATCGGCATCGACGGCATCGCGCCGACCGCGACCCTCGTGTCCATCAAGGCCTCCAACGACGAGCAGCTCATGTACCCCGAGTACGTGACCTGCGGCTTCATGTGGGCCGCCAGCCACGGCGTTGACATCGTCAACAATTCCTACTCGATGGACCCGTGGGTCTACTGGAGCCCGAGCGACCCCGAGCAGGCCGCCGGCCTCGAGGCCGCGACCCGCGCCATCGCCTACGCGCAGGGCAAGGGGCTGGCTGTCATCGCCTCGGCGGGCAACGACGGCATGGACAACGACAACGTGACGACCGACAGCGGATCGCCGAGCGACCTCGACACCCCGATCAAGGACCGCCCCGTCAAGGACGGCGTGAAGGTCCCCGCCATGGTCGAGGGCGTCAGCCAGGTCAGCGCCGCCACGCGCACCGACGTCGAGACGAAGCCCGAGTGGGCCAACCTCAAGCGCGCCGACTTCTCCAACTACGGCAAGAGCATCGACTTCACGGCGCCGGGGCAGGACATTTACTCGACCGTGCCCACGGCGATCTTCGCCTCGGGCTACGCCAAGACCAGCGGCACCTCCATGGCCACGCCCCACATCACGGGCATCGCCGCGCTCATCAAGTCGATCCACCCGGGCTTCCAGGGCAAGCAGATCACCGACCTCATGCGCAAGCAGGCCGCCATGGAATACACGCGCCTGCAAGCGCCCGAGGATGGCAAGGAATTCCGCGGTTACGGCTTCATCAACGCGATGACCACCATGCGCCGCGACCAGCCCCAGCCGACCGTCACCACCCTGCAGTACCGGGTCGGTAAGGGTGAGTGGAAGGACGTGAACGGAGCGACCCTACCCGCCGGTCCCGTCACTTTCTACGCCGAGGCCAACGCGCCGATTAGCCACCTGCACATGGACGTCGCAGGCCTGGCATCGGTCGACCGGGACGGCTCGGGCAAGTACTTCGACGACGCCCTGGGTGCCTCGATCGAAAACGTGGACCTCAGCGCACTGCTGCCCGAGGGCACTGACTCCGTGACCGCCCGCGTCCAGGTCAGTGCCACCGGCATCAACTTCGATCGCCAGGCCGACGACGACACGGGCCGCGAGGCCGTCTTCACCGTCGCGCGTGACCCGAACGCCGCCGTGACCCCGGCCCCCACGCCCGACACCGACGCGACTCCCGCGCCGTCGGGCCCCGCCAAGGCCGGCATCACCGCCCCCGCGCGCAGCAATGACCAGCTGCCCGCCAACTACGCGGTCAACCTGCCCAAGGGCACCGATAACGCCACCTTCCAGCGTGCGGCGGCCCAGGCCTCGTTCCACGGTGGCATGGTCCTGGCCCAGTACCCGGCCTTCGGTACGTTCTTCGTGCAGTCGGCATCGCCCACCTTCTCGCCCGACCTGGGCGCGGCGCTCGTGAAAGAGGGCATCAGCTACGACTCGATCGGCCCGACCCGCCAGGCGCCCGTCGGCGGTAACGAGGCCGTGGTCCCCATCTCCTACGAGACGCGAGTCGCGGCGGATGCGGCGATCGCGGCCGCGCCTCGCTCCCAGGGAGCGCAGGGCGACCAGGGAGCGCAGGGCGACCAGGGAGCGCAGGGTGACCAGGACGCTGCCCTCACTCCGGACCCGCAGACCGGCAACGGATGGCACCTCCAGGCCCTGCGCGCCCTCGAGGCGCAGGACGTGGATGTCATGCGAGCGCCCGTCACGGTGGGCATCATGGACCAGTCCGTCGATGACACCGTGCCGGACCTGGTCGGACAGGTCGACCACGATAAGTCCGTGTCCTGCTCGTTCAACGGCATCCCGAACCGTGACCCCGCCGCGTGGCGCTGGGACGACGCGACCCACGGCACGCACGTGGCCGGCTCGATCGCCGCGAAGCACGACGGCGTGGGCGTGGATGGCGTGAACCCGACCCTGCGCATCGCCGCGATCAACGTGGCCTCGCGCAACGGCGGATTCTTCTACCCCGAGTACATCGTGTGCGGCTTCGTGTGGGCCGCCGAGCACGGCATCTCGGTCACCAACGGTTCGTACTACGTGGACCCGTGGAAGTACTGGCTCCCCAACGACCCCGAGCAGGCCGCGGGCCAGGAGGCCGTGCAGCGCGCGGTCGACTACGCGACCTCGAAGGATGTCATCAACGTGGTGGCCGCCGGTAACTTCTCGACCGACCTGGACAACCTGCCCACGACCGACGACTCGGCTCCCGGCGACACGTGGGGCGCGCACGAGCGCGACGTGACGGGTGCTGTCTACATGCCGCCGAAGCTGCGCGGCACGCTCTCCGTGTCCGCCCTGCAGCTGCCCGAGGGCGCAGACCCTGCGACCGGCGTGCTTGAGCCGGCGTCCTGGTCGAACTGGGGCGCGACCAGCGTTGACTTCGCTGCCCCCGGCGCGAAGATCTACGCGCCGCTGACGAGCTGGTACGGCAAGGCCTACGGCAACCTGTACGGCACGTCGCAGGCCTCGCCCCTGGCGGCCGCGGTCATTGCGACGCTGCGCCAGGTTCACCCGGAGATGAACGCCGAGCAGATCATCGCCCTGGCGAAGAAGCAGGCGGGGGATCCGGCGAACTGGGATCGCCTCAAGCCCGTCGAGGGCCGCGAGTACCGGGGCGCGGGCCTGCCCAACGCCCTGGATGCTGTCCTCAAGGATCAGGCCAAGCCCGTCATCGGCAGCGTCGAGTACTCGACGGATGGCACCACGTGGCAGCCGCTGGCTGGGCAGAGCGTCGCAGGGCGCGTCTCCATCCGCGTGACCGTCACCGGTCCGGTGACCTCCGCGCGTCTCCTCGTCGGTGAGCGTGAAGTCGCGACCGGCGTGGGCAGTGGCGCCTTCGAGGGTAACTCAGTGACGCTGCAGGCCGACGGCGTGGACGTGTCCCACCCGAGGGGCACGGGACGCTTCGCGGGCGCCGCGACGGTCACGGTCGAGGCCATGGGCCGCAACAACGACGCCCGCGCCGACGATGACGCGACCCTCCAGGTTCCCTTCACGGTCAGCCCCGACCAGGTCGGCCCCGACGAGGCCCGCTCGGGTCGCTGGGTGTCCGGCGCGTTTGGCTGGTGGTGGCGCTACGAGGACGGCACGTACCCGACCTCGACGCAGCTGCGCATCGACGGGGCGATCTACCGCTTCGATGCCCGCGGCTACATGGTGACCGGCTGGGTCAGCGAGGGTGGCCACTGGTTCTACTACGGACCCTCCGGCGGTCAGGCCTCGGGCTGGGTGAACGTGCGTGGCACCTGGTACTACCTGGATCCCATCAGCGGCGAGATGGCCAGCGGATGGACCAAGGTGCGTGACACCTGGTACTACCTGGGCTCCTCGGGCGCGATGCGCACCGGCTGGATGCGCGACGGCTCCACCTGGTACTACCTGGCTGATTCTGGCGCGATGGCCACGGGTTGGTCGCGCATCGGTTCCTCCTGGTACCACTTCGCCTCCTCCGGTGCCATGAGCACCGGCTGGCTCAAGGACGGCGGCTCCTGGTTCTACCTGTCCTCCTCCGGGGCGATGGTGACCGGGGTGCGCTGGATCGACGGCACGCGCTACGTGTTCGACGACGAGGGCCGCCTCCAGGAGTAGGCCTTACGAGGCCGGGATTCCTCCCGGCTGAGAGATGAGGGGCCGCGCACGATGTCTCGTGCGCGGCCCCTCGCGTGTGTCCCGCCTGCTCGGGGAGAGATGTTGTCGGGGTCCCGTTCCCTGGAGACCTATTTCGTAGTACACATATGTGTGTAGACATGGATGGCTTGTTTTCCATGCGATGCTGGTGACGCGAGCGGTGCTCGCAGAGGTTGGTTTAAGGAGGTAATGATGGCGACGTATACGTCAGCTGACGGTGCGACGTTCACTGATGAGGATCTGGAGCGTTGGGGGTACGAGGCCGAGACCGGCGTTCCCTACGACGGGAAGCATCTCGGATCGTCTGTGGCCGGCCGCCCGATTAGTGTCGGTGTTGGCGCTAAGCCGTTCACCCTCCGTCTTGATCGTTCTCGCCGCGCGAAGCTTGCTGAGGTGGCTCAGGAGCGCGGCACGACGCCGTCGCAGCTCGTGCGCGATTTGATTGATTCGCTCGAGTAGGAGAGCGTGCTCTTAGGTCGAGCATTTGTTTGTGCAGGTTCCGCTGGTGGTGGTTCGGCGGCGTTAGTATCTCGAGGTGTCACATGAATGATCGTCTCATTCGCGATAATCCTGTCAGCGATGAGCAGATTCAGGTGTGGGCTGATGAGGCCGAGCGTGGCTACGACCTGACCAAGCTCGCGCCCCCGCTCCTGGGCCGTCCCCCAGTGGGGAACGGCCCGGGAGTAGGCGTCACGAGGCCGGGGCTTCCTCCCGGCTGAACGCTTAGGGGCCGCGCACGATGTCTCGTGCGCGGCCCCTCGTTTGCTGAAGAGAAACTTACCCTTCGCTCGCGGACGTAAATCCCGCCTTCTCGGGCGTCGTGCCCAGGCGCGCGGCGATGAGCTCCTTGTCCTCCTCTGACGCGAGGTCACGGACCAACGAGACGTAGGTGGCCTCGTCGGCGTGGACCTCCTGCGTGAGCGGGTTGCGCCGCTTGGAGACGATCGTGCGCACGTGCGCGGCGAACACCCACACGTTCGCCACCAGGGCGGCCGCCGAGAGGATGAGCATCGCCCAGGGGTTGTGGGCGCTGCGGTGGGCGAACATCGAATCGTGCATGAAGTGCGGGAACGTGAGCACGACTCCCGACCACAGCGTGAGCGTGTACGCGCGGTACTGGATCCACGCGCCTCGCCCGAATTTCATGAGCGCCGGGATCGTGCACGAGGCCAGCAGCGCCACGCCCGAGTACCACGCCCGGTCCGCCAGGCAGTTGTACACGTAGGCGAGGTTCCACAGGTCGTAGGCGATGATCCACCCGATCGTCAGGTCGCCCCAGATGAGGGCGCGCTCCTTGCCCTTGGACACGAAGATCCCGACCCACCCGGAGATCGCGAGCAGATTCAAGATGCCCGCAATGCCGTTCATGATGTTCCACGGCCCGCCCCACGTGACCATCCCCTGCGAGGGATCCACCCCGTGAATCCCGTAGCACTGGAAGTCGCGCACCACGGCCTCGGCGATGTTCACCGCGAGGATCGCCGGCGGGATGATCAGGTACCAGCGGTTGTAGCGCAGCTTGGGGAAGACCTGTAGGGCGACGAGGCACAGGGACCCCGCCAGCGCCGAGTACTGTTTCACGATCGGGAACCAGCCCGCCGAGGCCGTCCCCGCCGTTGAGTGCGGCCACCAGAAGATCGTCAGGGCGATGGGGATGACCACGAAGAGCGCGAGGACCACCCACATGTTGCGCTGGGCCAGCCACGCCCCGCCCGCGAGGAGCGCGATAACGAGGAGGAGCATCGCGTAGTCCCACCACTGGCCGACCTCGAAGAAGAAGAGCGTCGGGTAGTCCGGGGGAGTAATGGCGCCCATCAGCGCTGCTCCTTGCCCCAATTGGGCAGGTAGGTGCGCTCCATCTTCTGGCGGATCTGCTCCTCCCAGGAGAAGGCGGGCTCGCGCCAGCCGTCGAAGTAGGAGGCGTCGACCTCGCTCGCCCACGGGCTGTCCGCGCCCGTCGGCGGCCACGACGGGTCGTCGGTGACGGGCGGGCGGATCTCGGCGACGGCCGGGGCGGACCGTCCGTAGCGGAACCACTGGGTGAAGGTCTCCTCGAACAGGGGAGTACCGTCGTAGCGCCCGGCGGGCGTGCCCGAGTTGAAGAAGCGCCCGCCCAGCATGCCGCGCATGAAGCGGCCCGTCAGGTGCTGCTTCTTCTTGAACTCGAGGACGCGCTTGACGTAGAGGTTTTGCAGGTGGGTCATGCATCCGCCGATGAACTCGATGTTGATCCAGTTCAGGGCCTTCATGGCGGGGGAGGCGGGCTCGTAGCCGATGCGCCAGTGGTTGATCAGGCGCGTGCGCCCGCCCGACAGTGGCACCATGTAGAAGCACCAAGCGGCCGCGAAGTTCGTCATTCCGGGGAAGCGGAACGCGTAGGATCCGGGCGCCTTGGGCGGGTTCTTCGTGTCGACCCACTGGACCATGTACTTGCCGGGCACGACGTCCGCCCATTCCATCGACATGCCGTGGAAGTCGAAGGCCGCGATGTCGCCGGGCACCATCGAGTCGGGCTGCTGGAACTCCTCCTGGATCTCGTAGGAGTTGAAGAAGGGCAGGCGCGCGAAGACGCGCTCGAGGAACTCCGAGGAGAAGGACCCGGACTTTTCCGCGCCGATCTGCTTGAAGAGGCGCCACACCGCGTAGGCGGGCGCGTCGATCGTGATCGCGTAGGTCGAGGAGTAGCCGTTGTCGTAGTTGGCGTCGATGAGG
Organism: uncultured Actinomyces sp.; assembly: GCA_963531605.1. Taxonomy (GTDB): domain Bacteria; phylum Actinomycetota; class Actinomycetes; order Actinomycetales; family Actinomycetaceae; genus Pauljensenia. The sequence goes on along the minus strand of CAUSHZ010000014.1, from coordinate 20,680 downwards.
TCGTCGCCCGGGTAGTGCCAGGCCTGCTCCTCGGGCGTGGCCTTGCCGCTGAGCTGGCTGAAGGCGTACATGCCTCCCAGGAGTGCGGCGCTCCCGGCGAGGCCGGCGGTGCAGAGGGTACGACGGGGTAGGCGTGTCATGGGTCCTCCTCCTTGAGGAATTGACGAGGGGCGCCCGCGCTGACGCTGGCCCGTGGGGAGCCCCGGAACGATGGGGATTCGACGGTGAACCCCGCACACTAGGTTAGTGTTTCGGATTATGATAGCCGACAACTATTAGCCCGGTTGAGCGTTCAAAGGAGAATGCTGTGGACTCGCTCTTCCTGTGGGAGCTCGGGACTCCCAAGGTCTATCTCATCTGGCTGCTGGTGCTCGCTGCCCAGATCGCCGTCGCGGAGATTAACCGCCGGTGGAACTGGACGATCTTCGCCGTGTGGACCGTGGGCGGCATCGCCCTCATGCCCTACGCGTGGATCCATGGGACACCCATGGTCGGGTGGTTCCCGTTCGGCAAGTACGCGATCATGATCCTCACCGCCACCATGACGGGCACGGTGCTGGTGTACGCGAAGCGCAACCCCGTCAAGGCGCACAAGTACGCGATCTGGCTGGGCGTGGCCCTGTGGATCGGCCTGGCCGTCAACATCATGGAGGCGAACATCCGCGACCTGACGATCTGGTTCAACGCGGATTCGTACTACGCGTGCGGCGCCGACTGGCAGTGCCTGAAGGGCGTGAACGACGCGCACACGATCGACATGATCGCAGGCCTGCCTGAGGCCAGGGGAGTGAGCGCCGAGCTGCACTCCGAGCAGTGGTACCAGGAGGTCGCCGCCAACCTGGCCGCCCGCCACGTGGGCATCGACCCGGAGACGGGCTTCCGCACGATCGGCGGCTACTGGAACCTGCTCTCCGCCGCTGCCGGCCTGCTCAACATCATCACGATCACGGGCCTGGGCAAGATCATCGTGACCTCGCCCGGGAAGCGTGACGTGCGAGGCCTCATCTGGGTGGACATGGTGTGGCCGTGGGTGATCGCCTACGACCTGTGGAACCACGCGTTCTTGTACAACTCGCTGGCCGACTACACGTGGTACTGCACGCTCGCCCTGCTGCTCGCCTGCACGATCCCCGCGTTCACGTGGGCGAAGGGGCAGTGGATCTGGTTCCGCTGCTTCACGCTGGTCTTCTGGATCTCCATGAACACCCTCCTGCCCGAGGTCTTGGTCCCTCCCTCAGACATCTTCAACTTCGCGACCATGGACCCGCGCGCAAACATCGCGTGTGCGGCCCTGGCGCTCGCGGCCAACGTGGCGCTGTTCGCCTACTGGCTGTACAAGATCGTGGCGTACAAGAGGAACCCGATCACGGGCGTCCTGTACTGCGAGCTGGCTGAGTTCCGCACCATCGTGCGCGAGCACTGCGACGACAGGGACAAGTACTTCCTCGTCGACCGCATCCCCGAGACTCCCGAGGAGCTGGGCTTCGAGCCCGACTCACCCACCCCGCCCGCCGACGGCTACCGCGCCTGGATGCCGTGGTGGAGGGGAGAGGATAGAAGGCACCCGTCGAAGAGGGATGCTGGTTCGCGGTCGTAGGTGATCTTGTCGTCCCTCATTGCCGAGGCCTCCCCGGGTTTGCCGGGGAGGCCTCGTTGTGTGGACGGATTCGGTGCTGAGCTTGTCTCATCCAGTGCGTCTACGCCGCTAGCTGTTTTCCGATCCAGTAAGCGGGTGAAGGGTAACCCTTCTAAGGCAGTGTCTTAATGCACCTTATGGTGCTCAGTTGGTTCTGACGCAGGGTCTTCACCTATGTCCCCTACGGTATTAACGCGGTGTCTTAATACGTCATATGACGCTTGGGGCTCTCTAACTCGTCGTGTTCTCGTCGTCTGTGTGTCGGGCTCCTACCAGTCTTAATGCACCTTATCGGGCTCTTCACATTTGTGGGTGTAGGAATCTCCATTATCGAACGACGTGGACCCCTACTCGGCCACGACACGCCCAACGCCGCCCACAACACCTACACCCTCAATTATGAAGAGCCTCAAAGCCTGGCTGGCCTCCCGCCCCGATACGTGGCGCGAGAATATTGAGATCGTCGCGATGGATGGATTCACCGGGTTCAAAAGCGCAGCCACTGAAGAACTCCCCGGCGCGAGGGCGGTCATGGACCCCTTCCACGTCGTGCACCTGGCTGGCAACGCCTTGGATGAGTGCCGCAGACGCATTCAGCAAGAACTCCACCACCGGCGCGGGCGTGCCACCGACCCCCTGTACAAGGCCCGCCGTATGCTCCACACCCGCTCATGCCTGCTCACCCCACGCCAGCAACACCAGCTAGCCGACCTGTTCGCCAGCGATTGCCACGTCGCACTCGAAGTCACCTGGAGCGTCTACCAGAGTATTATCGACGCCTACCGAGATCCCAACAAAAACCGCGGTAAGGCCCTAATGCAAGCCGAAATCAACACACTGACCTCCACGCGTGTACCCAGGGGCCTGACCGAGCTCATCACACTGGGCAGAACACTCAAACGCCGATCCAGAGACATCCTGGCCTACTTCGACCACCCCCACACCACAGGCGGCCCCACCGAAGCCATCAACGGACGCCTCGAACACCTACGCGGACCCGCCCTCGGATTCCGAAACCTCACCCACTACATCACACGAGCACTCCTCGAAACCGGCGGATTCAGACCCCAACTACACCCCAATTATGAAGCGCCTGTAATGGGTTTGAAGAGTTGGAGGAGATAGTAGACTGAATAAACTATCCAGAATAATGCCACTACAAAGCTAATGTGGAATTGTGTCAATCTAAATATGTGAAGGACTGTGGTGCGCGCATTAAGCCAAAGTCAGAAAGGCGCTTGGGGGTGTCGTAAGTAGTAATCTCGGAAAGTTTGTATGCAATAGCTGTACCTCGTCCGGCGTAATATGATGAGTAAAATGTTTTGGTAATTCCCGCAGATTCTTTCGTAATTCTCCAAATTTCTTCCAGGCTTCCCTCAAGAATCTCGTCGATAGTAGCTTCTCCGACGACCTGCTGTTGAGGCGAAGAGGCGTAAAGAATTATGCGTGTAACTGAAGTCTTTGGCTTGTTCTTCCGAAATTCGTAGCGCTTTTTCCCCTCAAGAATCACCTTTGCGTAGCAAGGTTTGATTGATAATAACATTGTTGACATTAACTTTCCCTATCTGTAAAATGTCAATAAAGTCGTCGTGTGATAGCTTGATTAAAGCTGGGTACTGGTTACCGTGGCTCTTGGACCAGTGGCCACTGGATTCCAGTGTGCTCATGTTGACGTTATTGCCTTCGCCGAAGTAGCCGTAATATAGCATCTCAATTATGAGAACGTTTTTATCTTGATCGTACCGTCTCCTCAGTTCAGATTCGTTAAAAACCGACTTATTTCCGATTTTCTCAAGCAGTGTATCAAAATCCATAAGGGTTTTCCAGTTTTTCTTCGCTTGAACTATCTTGGTAACCACGCACCAAGAAGTTAGGCATGATTTGAAAGACTTTGGGCCTGGGCCCGTGTGCTTTCGATAGATCAGTACAGGTTCTCCAACGTGATACGGTGGGAGGCTATACTGTGCGCCGACATATATCTTGCTGAGGCCGTTTTTGACGCTGAGGGCGAGTGACGGCTGTAAGGTATTTTTAAGTTCTGAGTATGGAAACAACGTGTCGTGATAATGATCCTCGACGATGAGATATCCTGATGTGCTAAAACTCGGCGATATGAAAGGGAATGATCGATATGGATCGCTATAATCGATGAATTGTTTACTTCGGAGATAGACTCCTTCCCCGCCTAGGTTGTTCCCGATCCTTTTAAACCCGAATTTTTCAAGCTGAGAAATCAGAAGTTCATGCTTGTCGTAAACCGTCACATAGATTTCGTCTAGGTTTAGATTTTGCCATTTCCAAAGCACGAGGCCGATCGCACCTTCTCCGAGCCGCTGCCCGCGATATCGTTCCGCAATTTTGATTGTTGTAATCTTGCAACGCGGTTGTGGCGGTATGATTTGATCTGTCAATGTAATTCGTTCGGTTTCTTCTTTGAGGCATACAAAGGCCCCAAGTCCTATTTCGTCTTCGAAAACTAGTGCGGTGCGCCCTTCCTTTGCTTTTTCTTTAAACCAGTCTGAAAATGCTTTTGTTTCACCTCCTCCTGGGTAGTCAGCCTTTAGGCTGTCGAAGAACGGGTCGTCCAGGTTGAGTTCGTTGAATCTCTTCAATTGAAAGGTGCCTGACATTTTATATTCCTATCGTTGGGCTTCTATGAAGGTGATCGCGTTGGCGTATCCTTCTTTTCCTCTGTAGACTCGGTGTGGAATATCGAGTGCATTTGCGACAGTTAGGGAGTGTGCGCATTCTTCCTTTTGATGCGTCTCTATTTCTCGTGCTTCCAGTAGAATGTCATCCCTCGCTTTTCTTCTTTCGGCGATTATTTGCGGGTCTTCTGTTAATACGAGTATTGCTTGTGGCTTGAGTTGTCTGAATACGTCTTGCGGTATCTTGACAATGGCTCCGTTATTGTCTAGAAGGCAGAAGTGAGCGTCGAGTAAGAATCTAGTATTTCTCTGCTCGATTGCTTCTATGGCGGTGATTAAATGCTGTTGGTTTTCGCTGATGTTTTTTGTGAATTTGTCTTTGGTTAGTTCGCTATTTTTCTTATCAGCTATTAGAGTGCTCGCGGAGTATGTGGTTATGCGTATTTGCTGTTCGAGCATTTTGCAAAAATAGGATTTTCCGACGCCGTGGACGCCTCCTAGTATGATCATTCTGTTCGTTCCTCATGCTTAGGGTTTCTGTCTAGGTTTGCGATCATTGTTCGCCTGGTGTGGGGTGTTGTCTGTTTGGTGAGGGGTTGGGGTTGCGTCGCTGGCACTCCCTCGGGCGCGTCAAAGCGAACGTAGACGGATGCTGGCAACGGTGCCTCCCATCACTCGCGTGTGACTGTCGTCTCCGACCGTAACACAGCTGTTTGGATGGGTCATGCGCAACTGTCAAGTTGTCTGGCAAATCAAAAAATACAAGATAAATAGTGGAGACTCCTTGTTCTGACATCAAATTAATCGCTCGGTATTTTTCGCTCCCTGAAACTGTCTAATTGATTGGTGGGTTAGTTCCAGTCGGTCGGCGGGGGCTGTCCGGGGAGTGGGTGAGGAGTGGGTGGGGGAGGAGTGCGGTCGCTACCGAAATACCAACCTCTCCATTCCTTCGCCAAAAGGTCAAGAATTCTTAAAATGTGAAACCCTCTAGGAGGTTAGTGACAAACCTTGAGACGATGGAGCAATGGCGTGCCGTCCGGAAAGCCCCGGAGACGCGTCCCCATCCGTACAGAAACGAGGAACAATGATGCATCAACGCTCATGGAAGACCCTCATCGCGGGAGGAGCGGCGCTCGCTGTCGGCGTCACGCTCACCGCGTTCGGTGCCCCCGCCCACGCGGCCGGCGTCCCGGGGATCACCTCCGAGGCTCGCGCCCAGGACGAGGTCATGAACTACGCGGTCAACCTGACCGACGACGCCTCCCGCTACGACTTCAACGCGGCCGTCTCCAAGGCCTCGGAAAACGGCGTGGTCCTGGCCCAGTACCCCGAATTCAACACCTTCTTCGTCCAGTCGGTGAAGGCCGCCTTCGCGCCCACCCTCGGTAAGAGCCTCGTCGACGCCGGCATCTCCTACCAGTCGATTGGCCCCACCCGCTACAAGACGGTCACCGGTTCCGAGGTGCGCACCGAGCAGCCGCAGACCACCGCGTCCGAAGCCAACGCCGTCGCTGACGCCGCCGGCACCCGCTCGACCGGCCTGTCCGCCGACTCCCAGCTCAACGACTTCACCCCCGACGAGGGCGACGCCAACGCCTGGGGCCTGTCCGCCATCGGAGCGATCGACGCCGAGCAGGTTGACGTGACCCGCGAGAAGGTCACCGTTGGCATCATGGACACCGGCATTGACCCCGACCACAAGGATCTCAAGGACAATCTTGACCCCTCGCGGTCGGTGGGCTGCCAGGTGAACGGCATCCCCAACCAGGACCCCAGCGCCTGGAAGGATGACCACTACCACGGCACGCACGTCGCCGGCACCATCGCCGCCGCGCACAACGCGTACGGCGTGGACGGCGTCGCCCCCAGCGCGACGATCGTCGCGATCAAGACCTCGAACGAGGCCGGCTCCTTCTACCCCGAGTACGTGGCCTGCGCCTTCGACTGGGCTGCCGAGCACGACATCGACGTGACGAACTCCAGCTACTACATGGACCCCTACGCCTTCTGGATGCCCACCGAGGGCTCCCAGGCCGCGGGCCTCGAGGCTGCCTCGCGCGCGATCCGCTACGCGAAGAACCACGGCGTCGTTAACATCGCCGCCGAGGGTAACGACAACGACGACCACGACAACCCGACGATCGACAAGGACTCGCCCAACGACGTCGAGGGCGCCGCGGTCGAGCGCAACGTGGCCGGCGGCATCGACGTGCCCGCCATGGTCAACGACTCGGTCGTCTCCGTGGCCTCCGTCGCGCTGCCCACCGGCACCGACCCCTCCATCGCGACGCTCGAGCGTTCCAAGTTCTCCAACTACGGCAAGAACTCCGTGGACGTGGCCGCCCCCGGCTCGCGCATCTGGTCGACCCTCCCCACCTGGAAGAAGGATCCGCCCTTCGGCTACCTGTCCGGCACCTCGATGGCCTCCCCGCACGCTGCGGGCGTTGCCGCGCTGATCAAGCAGATCCACCCGGACTACACCCCCGATCAGACAATTGAGCTGCTCAAGAAGCAGGCGGGCTACACCTACGACCGCCTCGCTGTGCCGACCGACGGCAAGGAATACCGCGGCGCTGGCCTCGTCAACGCCCTGGCTGCCGTCCTGAAGGACCAGCCGCAGCCGGTCGTCGGCAATCTTGAGTACTCGCACGACGGTGTCACGGATTGGCGTCCGCTGGCCGATGCCCGCGTGTCCGGCACGGTCTACGTGCGCACCACGGTCTCCGGTCCCGTGACCGCGGCGTCCCTCCAGGTCGCCGACAAGGAGCCCGTGACCGGCACCGGCACCGGCGCCTTCACGGGTAACGAGGTCACGCTCGTGGCCGGCCCCTACGTTGCCGCCGACCTGGTCGGCGACGGCCCGCACGTCGACGTCACTGTTTCCGCTGAGGGTCGCAACAAGGACTCGCGCGCCGATGACGACGTCAAGGACACGATCCACTTCCACGTGGACGAGTCCCTGCACGACGGCGGTGCCTGGGTCAACAGCGCCGACGGCTGGAAGTACTGCTACTCCGACGGCTACTGCGCCCGCAGCAAGTACGTCACCATCGATGGCGACACCTACTACTTCAACGGCGACGCCGTGATGGCGACCGGCTGGGTCACCTTCGACGGCGCGTGGCACTGGATGACCCCGTCCGGCCGCATGGCGACGGGCTGGACCAAGGTCGGCGACACCTGGTACTACCTCGATCCCTCCACCGGCGCGATGGCCACCGGCTGGGTTGACGTCGACGGCTCCTGGTACTACCTGAACGCCTCGGGCGCGATGGCCACCGGCTGGGCCAATGTGAATGGCTCCTGGTACTACCTGAACGCCTCGGGCGCGATGGCCACCGGCTGGACCGCCGTGAATGGTTCCTGGTACTACCTCACCGGTAACGGCGCGATGGCGATCGGCTGGGTCAACGACGGCGGCACCTGGTACTACCTGAACGCCTCCGGACGCATGGTGACCGGCTGGGTCACCATCGACGGCACGCGCTACCACTTCGCGTCCTCCGGCGCCTGGCTCGGCTGAGCCAGAAGGGGACGAGGCCTGGGCTGGGATGATCCGGCCTCGATCCCCGCGCTGAGCACCTGATACCGAGCGCACCTAGCGCCCAGTGCAACTGAATACAGCAGGGGCGGGTCCGAACGTATTGTTCGGACCCGCCCCGTCATTCCCTCGCGCGTCCCGGGAGGGATCCGGGCGCACCCCCAACGATGCCCCGGGGCGCGATGGGCTCTCAGCCCAGGGAGTCGAAGAGGACCTGCAGGCCCTCGCCCATGGTCGGGTGAGCGATCGGCAGGAAGCGCAGCTGCTCGTACGTCAGGCCGCCGGCCATGGCGACGTGCACGGAGGTAATGACCTCGGAGACGTTCGGGCCGATCAGCGTGGCACCCAGGATCTGGTGCGTGTTCGCGTCGACGACGGCCTTCCAGAAGCCCTCGCCCGCGTAGCGCATCGTCTTGGCGCGCGGAATCGCGGCCGTGGGAACCTTGGCGATACGCACGTCGAGGCCGGCCTCGCGCGCCTCGCGCTCGGACAGGCCGATGCGGGCCAGCTCGGGGGTGGCGAACACGGCGTAGGGGATCGTGCGGCCCTTCGTGGTGGTCGTCGGATCGTCCAGGGATGCGCCGGTCAGCTGGGCGCGGATGATGCGGAAGTCAGACCAGGACGCGTGCGTGAACATGGGGGTGCCCGCGCAGTCGCCGGCCGCCCACACGCCCTGCGCAGAGGTGCGCAGATGCTCATCGACCGCGATGAAACCACGATCGGTCAGCTCAACCCCGGCCTCGTCCAGGCCGATGCCGTCCGTGTTGGGCACGCGACCCACGGCCACCAGGACCGCCTCGGCGGACACCGTCGAGCCGTCGGAGAGCGTCAGGGTCGTCGTGTTGCCCTCGCGCGAGGCCGACACGGCGCGGCCGGGCACGATGCGCACGCCGGCGGCTTCCAGGCCAGCTTCGACGACGCGGGCGGCGTCCTCGTCCTCGCGAGGCAGCACGTGATCACCCGAGGAGATGAGCGTGACATCCACGCCGAACGTCGCCATCATCGACGCGAACTCCACGCCGATGTAGCTGGCGCCGATAATCGCCAGGGACGAGGGCAGCTCCTCGAGGCGCAGGATCTCCTCGTTCGTCCACGCGCCGGACTCCCACAGGCCGGGGATCGCGGGACGTGCCGGACGCGAGCCGAGGTTGATGAGGACGCGCTCGCCGCGGATCGTGCGCTCGCCGCCGTCCTGAAGCGCAATGGTCACCGTGCGCTCGCCCGTGAAGCGGGCCTCGCCGCGGATGAAGTCCAGGCCCGGGGCCGCGAACATCTTCTCGTGCGCGCTAACCATGGCGCCGACGATGCCCTCCTTGTGGGCGCGCAAGAGACCCAGGTCCACGCGCGCACCCTCGGTGCCGACCACGCCGAACGCCTCGTCCGAGCGCGCATCGCTCAGGCGACGAGCCGAGTTGACCAGCGACTTCGTGGGGATGCAGGCGACGTTAATGCAGGTGCCGCCGACGAACTGGCGCTCCACCATGGCGACCTTCCAGCCCGCCTTTGCGCGCTCCATCGCGAGGGACTTTCCGGCCTTGCCGCCGCCGACAACCAGCAGGTCGACGTTCTCGATTGCGTTCGTGGACATATTTCTCCTTGGGTAGAACAGGGCTACCTCTCTCAACGCGGTGCGCCCGGATCTATTCCATCCAGCGGAAACGTCCACCAGGTGGTCACAGCACGGATGTCTACTTTCACGATCATTTGGCTGTATGACGCTCGTTTGTTGGGTGTAAAGAAACGAAGGGTCACATAGTGATCGCGTCGTTCGTTCAAACCCCCTTCGGCGTGCTTAGATAAGGGTATGAGGGCTCTAGAAATTGGTGACTTTAAAGAGGATGTGGGGGCCGCTCTGGCGCGCGCCTCATCCGGTGAAGTCGTCACGCTCACAGAGGAAGGCCAGCCCGTTGCCGAGCTGGGTCCCGTGCGCATGTCGACCTACGCGCAGCTGCGCGAACTGGGCCTCGAGCGCCCCGCTATGGCGGACCTCGACGCCTACCAGATGCCGTCTAAGAACCTGCCCGATGGGCGGGGAATCGTCGGCAAACTGGACGAGTGATCGCCCGGCGCAGGGGAGCCAGTGGCTACCCCCGGCGCTTGGCGCGGTTCGTGGGCTCCGCGTGCAGCGGGTCCTCGGGCCACGGATGCTTTGGATAGCGCCCGCGTAGCTGCGCGCGCACGTCCGAATACGGCCCCGCCCAAAAAGACGTCAGGTCAGAGGTGACCGCCGCGGGGCGACCCGCCGGATCCGTCAAATGCAGCACCAGGGGAATGCGCCCGTCCACCAGTCGGGGCGTGTCCGTCCACCCGAACGCCTGCTGGACGCGCAGCGTGAGCACCGGATGCGCGCCGCTCCAGTCGATGGGTCGCGTGCCTCCGGCAGGAATCGGCATCTTTTCCGGTGCCAGCTCATCCAGGCGCGCCGCCTGCGGCCACGGCAGCATCGAGCGCAACGCGTCGAGCATCGACACGCTACTCAAAGAGCCGCCCTGCGCCAGGCGCTTCGCCCAGGGAGCAAGCCACTCGTGCGCGCTGCCCGCGAGGGCCTCATCCGACACGTCCGGCCACGGGTCGCCGAGCACCTCGTGGAGCACCCGCATGCGCTCACGCAGGGACGAGGCCTCCTTCCCCCATCCCAGATCACCCAGCCCGCGCGCGGCCAGGTGCTCGGCCACCAGAGCGATCGCCTCCTCTTCGCTCAGGGACGAGGCCGGGGCACTTGCCAGGGGAATAGCGCCCAGGGCGCGCGTACGGGTGGCTTTCAGAGCTCCCTTGTCAATCGAGGCCTGCGTGCGGGTCTCCAGGAGCGCGCCGCCCGCCGCCAGGGCGTCCTCCTCCGACAGCGGTACCGCCGCGAGAATACGCGCGTGACGCGAGGCCGGTGCCCGGTCAATCGACGCCACGGCTAGCCACTCCTGTCCCTCGAGGGGAGAGCCCTGCGGCAGCTCGGCGCCCACGCCCCCCGCCAAAATGTAGGCCATCGACCCCGGGCGGCGCCGCGCGATCCACTCCGGATACGCCAGCGCGCACGTCAGAGCCAACTCGTCCTCACGCGTGCGCGCTTTCTCCTGGCCCGCAGCCACGGACGCGAGCGCGTCGTCCGACGCGGAAGCCGGCAGCCGCCGCGCCAGGCGCTCCAGGCGCGCCTGCGCCTCCTTCACCCGCGCCGCCTGCGCCTTCCCCACTCCCGCGTCGCTGGCGCCGCCGCGACCCAGCCGACGCTCCCACGCACCCAGGTCAGCCCCCGGCGCACGCACGTCCTCCGACAGGAGGGCCACGAAACGCGCCGCCTTCGACGCCCCCAGGACCGCGCTCGACGCCAGGAGGGCCCTGCCCAAGGGCGGGTCCAACGGCAGCGACGCCAGCGTGCGGCCTAGAGCGGTGGCGGCCCCGGCCTCGTCGATGGCGCCCAGGGAGGACAGGCGCTGCCCGGCGGCCTCCCACGTGCCCGCGGGTGGAGCGTCGAGCAGGGCGAGTTCCTCCACCGGCGTGCCCCACGAGGCGACCTGGAGGCGCGCGTCCGTCAGGTCCTGCGTGGCGATCCCCGGCGCCGACTGCGCGGGCCTGCGGGCCACGTCCACCGAGTCCATGACGCGCACCGCGATGCCCGGGCCGGTGCGCGCGGCGCGTCCCGCACGCTGCTCAAGGCGAGCGAGCGCCGCCGGAACGGTCACGAGGGAGGAGAGGGAGCGCTCCGCGTCGAAGCGCGGCTCGCGCGCAAGCCCCGCATCCACGACGACGGACACGCCCGGAACGGTCAGCGAGGACTCCGCGATGGATGTGGAGAGAATGACGCGGCGACCGGCGGCGGGGGAGAGCGCGCGGTCCTGCTCAGCGGCGCTCAGCTGTCCGTGCAGCGTCAGGACCGGGACGTCCCCCAGGCGCAGATTGCCTCGTACGGTCTCGATCTCGCCCACACCCGGCAGGAACACGAGGACCGAGCCCTCGGTGGAGGCAACCGTCTCCTCGACCGTGCGCGCCACGTGCGCCAGGTACTCGCGGTGCACGCCCACGCGCTCATTCCCGATAGCGCCCACGGCCTCGACGCCGCGCGGCGGGGGAGCATAGCGCAGCTCCAGCGGGAAAATATCGCCCGGAATATCGACCAGCGCGGGCTCCTCACCCGTCGAGGCGCGCAGGAAATCAACCGTGCGCGAGGCCTCGAGCGTCGCCGAGGTGAGCGCCACGAACAGGTCGTCGCGCAGCGCCGAACGCGCGTCCAACGCAAACGCCAGCGCCAGATCCGTGTCCAGGTCGCGCTCGTGGAACTCGTCGACGATCAGAGCGGACACCCCGGGCAGCTCCGGGTCGCGCTGCAGGCGGCGCAGCGCCACGCCCGGCGTCACCATCTCCACGCGCGTGCGCTCGCTGACCCGCGAATCCCCGCGCACCGAATAGCCGACCTGCCCGCCGACCTCCTCGCCGAGCAGACGGGCGATCCGCCGAGCGGCAGCCCGCGCGGCCACACGGCGCGGCTGAGTGACCAACACCCGACCGGCCGAGGCCTCGTGCCCGGCCAGTGCGACCGCCACCGCGGGCGGCAGCAGCGTCGTCTTACCCGTGCCAGGGGGAGCGGTCACCACGGCGCACGCACCCGGGCGCGCCGCCGCCGCGATATCACCCAGGGCGCGCGTCACCGGCAGCTGCGGCGGGTGTAAAACGAGTTCTTCGAGGGTGGGCATGGCTCAATAATCCAGGAGGGAGAGATACTGTGGGCGTGCTTTCATCGCGTAGAGCTGCCGTTATTTCGCAGCATTTCAACGTCGTACCCTGCTTCTGCCTCTGCGACCCACGCGTCAATCTGGTCCTCGCTGACAGCTTCTACGTGCACGGTCCGTTTGTTCATACACACAGGCTAATACGAAGGTGATGAGGGTGAGGAAGATGGGGCGGCAGAGTAGACTGAAAGCAGTATGACTACGGAGAACACAGCGCCGGCGCTCGCGGCGGCCACCCTCGCACACACCACGGGGCGCGTCACCATCCCCGCAGACATGGACCCGATCGTGGTCCTCGGCGTCGCAGACCAGGTGCTGCGCGCCCTTGAACGCGGTTTCCCGCACGTCCGTTTCCTCATCACCGGGCGCGAAATCTCGCTCGCCGGCACCCAGGCCGACATCGACGTGGCCGCGGGCCTCCTCGAAGAACTCATCGGCATGGCCCGGCGCGGCACCGCCCTGGACGCCACCGCCGTCGAACAGGCCATCGGCCTGCTCGGACGCCTCACCTCGGGCGAGGCCCCCACGGAGGAAATCCTCTCCGCGCGCGGGCGCTCGATCCGTCCCAAGACCCCCGGCCAGAAGGCCTACACGGACGCCATCGACCGCGCCACCGTCGTCTTCGGCATCGGCCCCGCGGGCACCGGCAAGACCTACCTGGCGATGGCCCAGGCCGTGCGCCGCCTCCTCTCCGGAGAAGTCCGCCGCATCGTGTTGACCCGCCCGGCCGTCGAGGCGGGGGAGAACCTCGGCTTCCTGCCCGGCTCCCTCACCGACAAGATCGACCCCTACCTGCGTCCCCTCTACGACGCCCTGGGCGACATGCTCGACCCCGAGGCCCTGCCCAAGCTCATGGCCGCCGGCACGATCGAGGTCGCGCCCCTGGCGTACATGCGCGGACGCACCCTCAACGACTCCTTCATTATCCTGGACGAGGCACAGAACACGACGGTCGGCCAGATGAAAATGTTCCTCACCCGCCTGGGCTTCGGCTCCAAGGTCGTCGTCACGGGCGACGCCTCGCAGGTCGACCTGCCCGGCAGCCAGACCTCCGGCCTGTCCGTCGTCGAAAACATCCTCGGCGACATCGACGACATCGAGTTCTGCCACCTGACCAGCGCCGACGTCGTGCGCCACGAGCTGGTCGGCGCGATCATTGATGCCTACCAGCGCTTCGACGACAAGAACGCGGCACGCCGCGCACGCGCCCGCAGCCACAACACCGCACGCAGGGAGTACACGTCATGACCGAGGTCATCAACGAGACCGACTACGAGATCAACGAAGCCGAGTTTTCCGCGCTGGCCGACTACGTGCTCGACCAGATGCACGTCAGCTCCGACGCGGAAGTCAACATCATCTTCATCGAGCCCGAGCCGATGGAAGACCTGCACGTGCGCTGGCTGGACCTGCCCGGCCCCACCGACGTCATGAGCTTCCCCATGGACGAGCTGCGCCCCGGCACGGCGGATCACCCCACGCCCCCGGGCATGCTCGGCGACATCTGCATCTGCCCGCAGGTCGCCGCCCGCCAGGCCGCCGAGTCCGGCCACAGCGCCGCCGAGGAGATGCTCCTCCTGGCCACGCACGGCATGCTGCACCTCCTGGGCTACGACCACGCGACCGACGCCGAGCGCGAGGTCATGTTCGCCCTCCAGCGCAAGCTCCTCCTGACCTTCCTGGCCACCCGATGATCCTTCCCCTGGAAGCATCCCCGGCCTCGTCAGCGCTGAACGCACCCTCCGTGGCTCTCCTGGTCCTCGCTGTCATCGCGCTGGGGTTCGCGTCTGTCGCCCAAAGCGTCGAGCAGGCCGTCCAGCGCCTGACCTTGGCCGGCGTCGAGGACCTCATTGAGGAGGAGCGCCGCAACGCGCGTGTCCTCTACGGCCTCGTCGATCACCGCCGGCGCACTCTGCTGTCGCTGCGCGCCTTCCGTACCTTCTGGCAGGTCGTCTACGCGGTCATGGGCACGATCATCCTGGTCGCTACACGCCTGCCGTGGTGGGGTGTCGCCCTCATCGCCGTCAGCGTGATCGCGGCGCTCCAGCTGCTCTTCGTGTCCTTCCTGCCCGCCCAGTGGGGTGCGCGCAACCCCGAGGGCATTGCCCTGGCGGGCACCAGATTCGCGGACCGCCTCGCGCGCCTCAGCCACCTGGCCGACCCTGTCCTGAAGCGGCTGCGCTCCTCACGCCCCGTCCCCCAACCCACCGAGGCGCAGGTGCGCGCCGAGCTGATCTCCGACCTGCGCGAGATCGTCGACGAGGTCGGCGAACCCGAGAGCTTCGAGGAAGAGGACCGCGACATGGTCCGCTCCGTCCTGGACCTCGGGCACACGCTCGTGCGCGAGGTCATGGTGCCGCGCACCGACATGGTCACCATCGACGCGGACACCCCCGCGGCCTCCGCGCTGCGCCTGTTCGTGCGCTCCGGCTTCTCGCGCGTGCCCGTCGTCGGCGACGACGTGGACGACATCCGCGGCATCCTGTTCTTCAAGGACCTCGTCTCCCGCTGGGAGGCCACCGGCGGCCAGCTGGACCTGCGCGCCGAGCAGATGATGCGCCCCGCCGAGTTCGCCGTCGAAATGAAGCCAGCGGACGACATGCTGCGCCAGATGCAGGCCGAACGCTTCCACATGGCCATCGTCATCGACGAATACGGCGGCGTCGCGGGCCTCGTGACCCTCGAGGACATCCTTGAGGAGGTCGTTGGTGAGCTGACCGACGAGCACGACCGACACTCCATCGAACCCGAGGAAGTCGAGCCGGGCGTGTGGCGCGTCCCCGCACGCTACCCGATCTCCGAACTGGGCGAGCTCCTCGGCCGCGAGATCGAAGACGAGGACGTCGACTCCGTCGGCGGCCTGCTCGCCAAGGCGATCGGGCGGGTTCCCCTGCCCGGCGCGACCGGCACCCTCGCCGGCGTCACGATGACGGCGGAAGAGGCGCGCGGGCGCCGCCGCCAAGTCTCCACGATTCTCTGCCGCCTCGACCCCGACGCGCAGCTCCTGACCCCAGACCTCGACCCCGCCGACGACAAGGACAACTGACATGCGATTCCCCTCCGACGATGAACTCATGGCCGGCCCCAACGCCTTCGGCGACGCGCGCATCGAGGTCGCCCCCGACGCTGCCGACCCGGAAGCCGACGCTCGCGCGCAGATCGACGCCGGCCTCGGCGACGACACAGAGGCCGAGGCCGGGGCTGAGCCCGGCGACGACGAGGACTTTGAGGACTCCGTGGACTCCGAGGACGACGAAGAGTACGAGGACCTCGAGGGCCTGGAGGACGAGGAGGACGCTGACCTCGATGCGTTCGAGGCGCTGACCTCGCTCGCATCCCTGCGCGAGGATGCGGCCGCGACCATCGAGATGCCGGACTTCCCGGAGGACTTCCGCGCCGGATTCGTTTCGATCGTCGGGCGCCCCAACGTCGGCAAGTCGACCCTGACGAACGCGCTGGTCGGGCGCAAGATCGCGATCACCTCGGGCCGTCCCGAGACGACGCGCCACAACATCCGCGGCATCGTGCACGGGGAGGGCTACCAGCTGGTGCTCGTGGACACCCCCGGATACCACCGCCCGCGCACGCTGCTGGGCAAGCGACTCAACGACATGGTGCGCGAGGCCCTGTCCGAGGTCGACGTCGTGCTCTTCTGCCTGCCCGCCGACCAGCGTATCGGCCCCGGCGACCAGTTCATCGCCCGCGAGCTGCGCTCCGTCAAGCGACCGATCATCGCGGTGGCGACCAAATGCGACGCCGTGCCGCGCGACCGCGTCATGAAGCACCTGCTGTCCATCGAGAAGCTGGGGGAGTGGGCGGCCATCGTGCCGGTCTCCTCCGTGGAGGGCAAGGGCATCGACCACCTGCGCGAGGTCCTCGCGCAGACTGTGCCGCTTTCGCCGCCGCTGTACCCCGAGGGTGACGTCACCGACGAGTCGCGCGACACCCTGATCGCCGAGTTCATCCGCGAGGCCGCCCTGGAGGGCGTGCGCGACGAGCTGCCGCACTCCCTGGCCGTCCAGGTCGAGGAGATCATCGAGCGGCCCCGCCGCGAGGGCGACGACCGCCCGCCCATGCTCGACATTCACGTGAACGTCTACGTCGAGCGCGACTCCCAGAAGGCCATCATCATCGGCCGCAAGGGAAGCCGCCTCAAGCAGATCGGCACCCAGGCCCGCGCGCACATCGAGGAGTTGCTGGGACGGCGCGTCTACCTCGACCTGCACGTGCGCACCGCGAAGGACTGGCAGTCCGACCCGAAGATGCTGGGACGATTGGGCTTCTGACATGCCCAGCGTCATCCGTGTACGCGGCGCCCGCGTCCACAACTTGAAGAACGTGGACGTTGACGTTCCCCTGAACGAGTTTGTCGCGGTCGCGGGCGTATCCGGGTCGGGCAAGTCCTCCTTGGCCCTGGGCACGCTCTACGCGGAGGGGTCGCGGCGCTACCTGGAGTCCCTGGCGACCTATACGCGCAGGCGTATCTCCCAGGCAGCCAAGGCCTCGGTCGACGAGGTGGCGCACGTACCTGCCGCGCTCGCGTTGCGCCAGCGCCCCGGCGTGCCCGACGTGCGCTCCACTTTCGGCACGGCGACAGAACTCCTCAACCATCTGCGCCTCCTGTTCTCACGCGTTGGCTCCTACCTGTGCCCCAACGGGCACCGCGTCCCGCCCTCGCGCAACGTGGCCCTAGAAGTGCCTCTCACGTGCCCGCAGTGTGCGGAGTCCTTCTATGGCCTCGGTGCTGAGGAGATGGCCTTCAACTCGGGCGGTGCATGCCCGGTGTGTGAGGGGACGGGCGTCCAGCGCGTCGTCAACCGAGCATCCCTCGTGCCCGATGAATCCCTCACTATTGACGAGGGCGCGGTTTCCCCGTGGGGGTCCCTCATGTGGAAGCTCATGAAGGATGTCGCCCGCGAAATGGGCGTGCGCACGAACGTGCCCTTCCGGGACCTGAGCGATGCGGAGAAGACGATCGTCTACGAGGGACCCGCCCAGAAACGTCACATCGTCGTCGCCACCAAGACCGGTGGCGCGGAGCTGGACTTCACCTACTTCAACGCGGTCGCCACGGTCGAAAACGCCTTGTCGAAGGCGAAAGACGAGAAGGCCCTCGCCCGCGTTGACAAGTACCTCATCACCCGCACATGCCCGGCGTGCGACGGCACGCGCCTGGGGGAACGTGTACGCTCCACGCTGATCGAGGGCATCGACCTGGGCGAGGCCTCTCGCCTGACGCTCACGGAGCTGCGCGAGTGGGTCCAGCGCGTCCCCGGCCTCGTTCCGGATGAGGTAGCTCCCATGGCCCGCGTCATCGTCGAGGAGATGACCGAGCCGATGGATCGCCTCGTGCAGCTCGGCCTGTCCTACCTGTCTCTCGACCGCGCGTCCTCGACGCTGTCCAACGGTGAGCGCCAGCGCATGCAGCTCGCCCGTGCCGTACGCAACCGGACGACTGGCGTCCTCTACGTGCTGGACGAGCCGACCATTGGCCTACACCCCTCCAACGTCGACGGCGTCCTGACGATCATCCGGGAACTCCTCGCCGACGGGAATTCCGCTGTCGTCGTCGACCATGACACACGTGTCCTCGCAGCCGCGGATCACCTGATCGAGATCGGACCCGGAGCGGGAGCGGACGGTGGTCGCGTCATCTTCCAGGGTGCCATCGACGAGGCCTCCCACGCCCCCGCTTCTCGCATCGGCCCGTACATGGCTGGGCTGCGTCGGGTTGAGCGTGTCGCGGGGGAGTCGGATCAGGGCGCGGATATCGACGGGCGCGGTGCGCTTCACCTGGAGACCGACCAGATCCACACGGTGCGGCCCCTGAGCGTGGATATTCCGCTGGGTTCGTTGACGGCCGTCACGGGCGTCAGTGGGTCGGGTAAGACGACACTCGTCCTTGAGTCGCTGGTTCCCGCGCTGCGTGCGCGCCTTGCTGGTGAGCCTTTACCCGCGCACGTGCGCGACGTGGACGCCGCCGGTATCTCACGGGTGAACTTGATCGACGCGACGCCGATCGGAGTGAACGTGCGCTCGACCGTGGCCACGTACTCCGGTGTCCTGGATGAGCTGCGCCGGGCGTTTGCGCGTACCGAGGAGGCGCAGGCGGCCGGGGTGAAGCCCGGTGCCTTCTCGTACAACACGGGTTCGCTGCGCTGCCCCACGTGTGACGGTACCGGGCAGATCACCCTGGATGTGCAATTTTTGCCCGACGTGGACATTGAGTGCACAGATTGTCGAGGGAGCCGCTACGGCGCGCAGGCGTCGCAGATCCGCCGCGATGGGCTGAGCCTGCCCGACATCATGGCGATGAGCGTGGACGAGGCAAGGGCAGCCGTGCGTGGGCTGAAGAAAGCAGGCGCGCTCCTCGAGACGCTGTCCGGCCTTGGTTTGGGCTATCTGACGCTCGGTGAGGCGACGCCCGCTCTGTCCGGTGGCGAGGCGCAGAGGCTCAAACTGGCCTCGGAAATGGGGAGGCGGCAGGACGGCACGCTCTTCGTTTTCGACGAGCCGACCATCGGCTTGCACCCCGATGACGTGCAGGTCCTCATCGACGTGCTCCAGCACCTCATCGAGCGGGGAGCGACCGTTCTCGTCATCGAGCACGACCTGGACCTGATCCGTTGCGCCGACTGGGTCATCGACATGGGGCCGGGCGGCGGAATTGAGGGCGGCCGCATCGTCGCACAGGGGACGCCGACCGATATTGCAGCCAACGAGGCCTCGGTGACGGGCCGCTACCTGCGCTGAGACTGTCTCACGGGGAAACCTAATAGACGCGCGGACGACTCCCGCATGCAACACAGTGCCCGGCTGCCGTGAGGCAGCCGGGCACACGTGCGTCGTGATCAGATCACTTGACGATGACGACTCGCAGGAAGCGAGGGCCGTGCACGCCGTTGACGCGGACCAGCTCGATGTCAGAGGTCGCCGAGCCGCCGGCGAGCCAGGTCATCGGACGTGTCGGGTTCTTACCGAGGATCTCGACGGCCTGGGGCACCGTGGGAACGATGTCGGAGGCGCGCAGGACGACGACGTGCGTGTCGGGCACGAGCGTGATCGCGCGGCGACCCTGGTCGGGCTCGCCATCGAGGACGATGGTGCCGGACAGAGAGATCGCAACGCGGCAGCGCGTGACGACGGCGTCGATCTCGTCCAGCTCCAGCGTCGGGATGGCCTGCTCGCGGCTGTCCTCGCGGACCGTGCGGCCGTCGCGGGCGGCGGCCTTCTTGAAGGCCTCATCCAGGCCGGTGGGCACGACGACGGAGGTGGCCTTCTGGTCGGCCAGGAAGGTCGAGATCGCGTCGGCGACCTCGGACTCCTTGGAGACCACGACGACCTTCGCCGAGTAGTCCTCGAGCTTCTCGATCATTTCGTCAATGACGGCCTGCGAACCGGGCGCGTGCTCGGTGGAGCGGATGTAGTCGCGGGGGATCGGGCGCACGGGACGGCCCTGCTGGGAACGGGAGATGGCGTCGCGTGCGCGAGCCAGGATCGCGGTCTTCGCGTCCATGGTGGTGGTGCTCATGTCACGCCTCCTTCGGGGTCGTGTTGGTGGTCATGCCATGCTCGGACGCAAGCGGAATACCCGTTGCGGGGGCATCGGTGCGCGGCGCGTTGGCGTCGGAGTCCTTGTGGGTGCGCTTCCACCACTGACGGAAGGTCTCCTTGGGGGCGACCGGCAGGTCGCGTGCACGGGTCCACAGCGAGGCCGGGAACGGCAGTGCGCCGATGGAACCCTTCTTCGCGAAGAGACGCGTCGCCTTGGTCGGCACGTTCGCGGCCTTCCACAGCTTGGCGTTCGACATGACCGGGGTGGTCACGCCCATTGCGAGGTCCCACACGTCCGGCACGAGGTTGCGCTTGACGTCGACCGTTCGTGCGCGCATGTGAATGAGGATCGTCGGGATGTCGATCTTGACGGGGCAGACCTCGCCACACGCGCCGCACAGGGAGGACGCGAAGGGCAGGGTGTGCACTGGGTCTCGCTCGTCGAGGCCCTGGGTGAGCTGCGGCGTCAGGATCGCGCCAATGGGGCCCGGGTAGACGGAGCCGTAGGCGTGGCCGGAGGTGTGCTGGTACACCGGGCAAATGTTCATGCACGAGCCGCAGCGGATGCAGGCGAGGGCCTGGC
>CAUSHZ010000013.1:0-38415 GCA_963531605.1 uncultured Actinomyces sp. | reverse complement strand
AATCCGTGAAAATCCGCGATTCCGGACACACTTTTTGACCCTTAACCCGCTTTTTTCGTCCGTATCCTGGTCATAGGACAAAACGTGTTGGTTTTGTGGTGACTGTCCAGCCCCGCCATTTCACACCTGGCCCCTCTCACCCGCACGTGGGCCCGATCACCTGCACCTGGGCCCTACAACCCGCACGTGGGCCCGATAATACGCGCGTGGGCAACGCCGCCCAGACGCATGTTGAGGGGTTGACGTGCGTATCAAGGGGTTAACGTGCGGGTCATCGGGTTTTCGTGCGCACCAAGGGGTCAACGCGCATGTTCAGGGGTTTACGGGGTTATAGGACACTACGTGTTGCTGGTAGGGTAACTTTTTGGCTTTCTGGTGCGGGAAAGTCGGTATTTTAGTTGGTTGGGACCAACTATGAGGATGGACAAATCGTGTTGCTAGCAGGGTGACTTTTCGGCTTTGTAGCGCGGGAAAGTCACTGTTTTAGTTGGTCGTGCTTGCCTCGTTCCTGTGAATACTGCATCATGCCCTGTGTGTGGCTGCCCCATGATCCGTCACGGTAAGACGTCAACAGGTCGTCAGCGCTGGCGGTGTAAACCCTGCAAAATCACGACGCTGAACGAAATAGACTCCACGGCCAAGCATCTTGATGAGTTCGTGGCCTGGCTGCTGGGTCGGCGCCGTCAGGTGGATTTGCCTGGCGGGGGCCGCTCGTTTCGTAGGCGTTGTGAGCCGTTGTGGCAGTTATGGCCGTTTAGCCCGATCATCGATGAGGTTCATGACGTCATCTTCGTCGACGGCATCCACCTGGGCCGAGGCGCCGTGGTCCTCATCGCCCAAACACCCGATTGCGTGCTGGGTTGGTACGCGGCCAGGAGTGAGAATTCCCGGGCCTGGGAAGCGCTCATGAGCCGGATCGCGCCCCCGGCCCTGGTCGTGACCGACGGGGGCAGCGGGTTCGCGAGGGCGTGCAAGAACATCTGGCCTACCACGCGCGTCCAACGCTGTACCTTCCACGCGTATTGCCGTATTCGCCAAGCCACCACAACGCGCCCCAAACTGGAGGCCTCACAAGGCTTATACGCTCTGGGGCGCCAGCTCACGCACGTGCAAGACATCGATGGAGCCCAGGAATGGATAGGTGCCTACCAGGGGTGGTGCGCGCGCTGGAAGGGCTTCCTGGAGGAGAAAACACGCAGGCCTGACGGGGGGTGGGAATACACCCACGAACGTCTCGTTCGGGCTCGTAACAGCCTCAACAAGCTCATCTCCCAGGGGCTCTTGTTCACCTACCTGGACCCCACCTGGACACATCAGATGCCCGCAACAACCAACCAGATCGAAAGCACGAACGCGCGCCTACGCCAGATGCTGCGCGACCACCGCGGCATGCGCCTGACCCGACGCATGAAAGCCGTGTTTTGGTGGTGCTACACCCACTCTCCCCACCCGCAACCAGCAGCGACAATCCTGGCCACCATGCCCACCGACACAACCCTCGAAAATGCCTGGTACCACGCCTGTCAAACCCACCAAGCCACCGGCACCATCCCCGGCTGGGGCGACGCAATTTGCTGGAACGAACTCCACCACACCACCCCCTACCACAACACCTGGGACTAACCCCAGCAACACGAAATGTCCTATAACCCCGAGGCTAGGCATCCTCACTTCGTTCGGTGCCGCGCCTCGAAGCCCGGCCAGGCCCCGCCACCGCCCACCAGCACCGCGGCCTGGCCCTCCGGTCCCTCCGGCGCCCTCTGCACCTGTGGTGCCTGGTGTGCGGTTGTGTCGATTGGCTTCGTGTCCACCTCGTATGCGGTACAAAGTTCGCCCTGCTTGGCTTGTTGCTGGCCACAGCGGTACAAAGTTCGCCCTGCACACGCAAAACGCGCCAAAAAGGGCCATTTCGAGCGAGCAGGGCGAGTTTTGTACCGGATATGCCGGAAGAGGGTGTGCTGGGCGAGTTTTGCCGCCGCCTTCGGTACTGTAACCAGGCCCTGAAACCCCACCGGCACTGCGGCAGGCCGTTCCGTGCATTGCCGCCCTCCATACCGACGAAACCGGCCGCGTAGGCCCAGGTGTGCTCCTCGCATGCTCGCCGCGCCGTCGTCTGTGGGGGTTTTGCAGCATTAGGAGCGGGCTGGCGGCGTGTCGCCGGCGTGTCGGATCTCTAATGATGCAATTCCCCCCAATCAACCGTGTGCAAGCCATGACGCACGTGGGGCTGGTGCCCAAAACGCAGACCACCTCGCCGAAAAGTGCTGGAAATGCGCGGATATTGGCGAAGTGGTCTGCACTTTAGGCAACTATGCCGGCAATGCTGGTTCTCTCACGCGATGCCCTAGGCCCCAAAACGGTGACGGTACGTATTCCACAGGTCGCGCAGCTTCTTGCCGTCGGACTCTCGCACGAAAACATCGAGGGCTGCAGCGCTGCCGTTGTCCGTGAGCGCTGAGACGGCACCCGATGGAGACGTCACTTCACGGCCATCGTGCAAGACGATTGTGCCCTCCGGCGAGATTGTCACGACGTAGACGTTGCCGAGGTTTCGCCGCCGCCAGATGAATGTGTCTCCCGGAGAGATGATGCCGGTTGCGACGACATCTGCGAGTCGGACCTGGCGTCCTCGAGCGGCCGATCGTTTATCGACTGCAGCCGCCAGCTCCGCGCTGGTCAGGCGCGATAGATCGACCCCTTCCGAGTCTCGGCGTATATCCCAGTAGTCCAAGATGAGACGGGTCAGGTGTTGCTGACGGGCCTCGAGCGTATCCTCGTGAATCTCTCCGCGACTGGACGGTAATGCTCCAACCGTGGAAATGCCGACGACGGGAACCTCGTGACATGCGCGCGCTACCGTGTCCCAATCGGGGGCCTGATTAATGGTGCCCGATTTGAGGGTGGTCAGGATGAGGCCGCCAAGTCGTTTGTTCCACGCCTGCGTATCGATCTTCTCGTGGACGCCACGGATCTGCTTTGTTGGGAGGCCCGGCAGTACCCCGAGGCTGCGCGGAAGTCTTGCCGGGAAGGAACGCTGTTCGGCGACCAACGCGTGGTACAGCAGGACTTTGCGAATGGATGACCGGGGGAGCGGGCGGGCGATCGTCGCAGCCGCGCGGTGTCGGATGTCGTCGGGGACAGAGCAAGCGATGTCGATCGGCTGCCCATCCTCGACGGCGCTGATGAACTGGGTGACGATAGAGGTACGCGTTCCGGGGACGACGCGTGCAGCGACTGCCGTCCCGTAGATGCGCTCGAGAGTCCTCAGAAGTGCGCGAACGTCCTCGTCGCTTCGATTCGTCCCCAAGACGTACATCGCTGCCGGCTTCCAATCGGCGGAATCGTAGAGGCGAAGAAGCTCCAGGTGGGTGGCGGCGGGGTGTCCGGTGAGCGGAGCGCGTGTGGCTAGTGTGTAGGCTCGAGCGTTGGGAACCAAAACCTCGTCGATGAATTGCTCCCCGCTCTTGGTCGCGAAGAAGGGAGTGAGCACCTGCTCGGAAAAGCAATCGATCAGGGCTCGTTTTGCGGGCGAGCGCAGCATCAGCGTGAGGAGATGCCCGAAGAAACCGTCGGGGTTGTCGGTTGCCAGCGAGTCGATGGCTTGCTCCCACATGGCGGCGTATCGAGGCCTGCGTTCTGGAGAAACGTGCGCGAGAACGTTCGCTTTGAAGATGTCGGTAGCTGCGAGGGGAACGCCTCGGGTGTTGAGGACGGAAAAGATGCGGTGCGCAGCCTGGTAGGAATCAGTCGTCACCTCAATGAGGGAGACCTGCAGCATGAGGTACTGAACGAAGTTCTGTGTTTCCGAGGGTGGCAAGGCGTCGGGGTCGATCAGCGCGTCGAGCATTGCCCGTGCGTTGTCGTGGATTCGGCGCACGGATGTGGGAGTGAGAGCGTTTGCGTCGACGTCGAGGAGTGAGTCGATGTTGTCCCCGACGATGAAGGTGTCGAAAAAAGCGCGGTCGCACTCGCGCACGCAGAGGCGGGGTCTTTCGTCCAGTCCCTTGATTCTCGACTCGGGGATGCTGAGGAGTTGACCGATTTCGTCGTGCAAGCCAGCATCGGTGCCGGCGAGGTGTCGCAGGAGAGCGACGAGAATACACAGGGTGGTCAGGCGTTGCTGTCCGTCGATGATGTCTACGTTGTCTCCGTTGGGTTGCTCGACGAGGACGATTGATCCCAAGAAATAGTCGCCGTCGTTTGTACGCCAAGCGTCTAGGAGGTCATTCACGAGAGCGGTCGCTTGCTGCTCCTCCCAGACGTACGGACGCTGAAAGTCGGGGATTTGGTACTGCCTGTTTCCTGTGAGCAGCTGTTCGATGGTCCGTTGAGCCGTCGAAAGAGTCATGCGCTACATCCTCATAGTGACAGAAATTACTTATTGGGAAGTATAACGAGATTTGCTCGGTATGTGTCCACAGAGCAGAGACTGGTCATTGTCCGTTGTTTTGAGCGGTTCAGTGGATGAAAGTGTGCGTATAGCATGGAGGGGTGGCCGAGGGTCCTTGTGGGCGACATGGCCGGAATGGATGAAGGGCTTCGATGGACACCATCAGGAAAGCGGATAGCCGCCGCGGGCGGATCGCCTACGAGGTTGCGGGGCTCGCGTGGCTCGCCGAGGCCTCGGACCCCGGTGCCGCCGTCGTTCCCGTGCTCGATCACGGCGCGGCGTGGCTCGAGGAGCCACGCCTGGTCTCCGTCGCCCCAACGCCGCTGGCGGCCGAGGAGTTCGGACGCGCCCTCGCCCATACGCACGCCGCCGGTGCTACGCATTTGGGCGCACCGCCTCCCGGCTTTGAGGGGGACGGCTGGATGGGGGAGGCGCGTCTGTCGCTTCTTCACGAGGCGATGGGTGCCGCCAACGCCAACGCGCATCGTGTGGGGCGCTGCCAGTCTAGTGACGCAACCGATCCCGGCCCGCACGCGAGTCGAGATGCGACGCCGGACCCGGCCCCGGCCTCGTCGGAAAGTGAATCCTGGGGCGCCTTCTACGCGCGTGAACGGATCGCCCCCTACGCCGACGACCGCACCTTCACGGCCGCGGAACGAACGCTCATCGACAAGCTCTGCGAACGCCTCGAATCGGGCGCGCTCGACCACGGGCAGCCGCGCCTCGTCGAAGACATGAAGACACGCCAGAACAACATCGGTGCCGCCCGCACCCATGGCGACCTGTGGAGCGGCAACGTCATGTGGACTCCCGAGGGGGCCGTCCTCATCGACCCCGCCGCGCAGGGCGGCCACGCCGAGGAGGACCTCGCAGCCCTCGCGGTCTTCGGCTGCCCGCACTACGAGAGGATCCTCGCTGCCTACAACGAGGCCTCACCCCTGGAGGACGGCTGGCGCGAGCGCGCCTGCCTCCACCAGATGCACATCATCATGATCCACTGCGCGGTCTTTGGACGCTCCTACGTGCCCGAGGCCATGGCGATCGCCCGTAGGTACGCATAGACCGCGCCTCCCCCCACGTTTCCGCGCGCGCATGCGTGGGGGCGAGGAGGGAGGCGCGGTATCGCGTGAAGGCTGAGAACCTCAGGCTCGGGCGTCGTAGTGCTGCAGGCCCGAATCCTCTCGCGAGCCACCCTGGCCGTCGCCCACGTCGTGGTAGTCGTGGATCCACTCCAGGCGGCGCACCCACTTGACCATCTTGTAGCCGTGCTGGGAATCGGCGCGCAGGCGCAGCGGACCGCCGTAGACCTCGGGCAGGGGCTCGTCGTTCATGCCCCAGGCGAGGATGCACTCGTCGTCGTCGATCATCGACGGGTCGATGCACTCGTAGTAGGGCTCGGTTGGGCGCCCGTCGTAGGTGTGCCCGACGTGTCCGAAGGAGGTTGCCATCAGGTAGCGTGCACCTGACGTGGGCGTGACCTGCTCGAGGAGATCCTTGAGGCGGATGCCCTCCCACTTCGCGATGCCCGTCCATCCCTGCATGCAGGTGTGCATCGTAATGTTCGTGACCTTGCCCAGGGCCTTCAGCTCGTCGATGGAGAAGGACTTTTCCTCCTCAACCAGGCCGCCGATCTCGAGTCGGAAGTCCTTGAAGTCGTCTTCGCGCAGGGCGATGTACTCCTCGGACTGTTCCTTTGTCGGCGGGCGGGTGTTGACCCAGTGGAACGGGGAGATATCGGCCTCGGTGAAGGTCTTCTTCGCGACCTGGCGTGACTTCAAGCGGTCGATTGTGAGTGTGCGAATGGGCTGCGTGGCACCCCATATCCAGCGCTGCGTGCGGCGCATATTCGACAGCGACCAGTAGGAGGCACCGATCCACAGGGCGATGGCGACGACGATGCCGATGATCAGCATGGTGACGGCCTGAGCGAATTGTGCCGCTGTGATGTCGTTGTAGTTTTCGCCAAGCATCATGTGCGCGATGTTGTACTTCGGGTGGACGATGAACACCAGCGCGACGTGCGTGACGACGAAGATGCAGTAGAACGCCATGCCGAGGAAGTGGATGGAACGAGCCGTCTGACGGTTGCGGAAGAGCTTGACGTACTTCGGGAAGCGTCCCGCGAAGGTGGGGGACATGATGGGGCCGGTAGCGATCATGAGGGGCGCCACGATAAAGACGACCGTGAAGTACATGAGCTTCTGGAGGGCGTCATAGGGCTGGAAGTGCTCGATGGAGGGAATCTGCAGGCCCATGTAGATCTTTGCGCTCTCCCAGGCCTCGGGGAAGATGGACCACGAGGTGGGGACGATGCGCCGCCATTGGCCCGTCCCAAAGAGGAGAGTGACGTACACGAGGCCGTTGATCAACCAGATGGCCGTGACGAGCGCGTGCCACGCGCGGCCCAGGCCGATTTGTGCGCGTCCGGGCAGGGAGATCAGCGGGTGCAGGTTGCGCTGGTCGTCGCGCGCCGTGAACTCGCCGGGGACGGTCGAGACCTTGTCCTTGGTGAACTTGAGCCACTCGGATCCGGGTGTGCAGTGATTGTTCCAGTACAGACGCGGGTGCGATGCGAGGACCTCCCAGCCGGAGCGGATGAGGAAACCCATCATCACGAAGTTGATGAAGTGGGTAATCCTCAGCCAAGCGGGAAAAGTGTCGAGGTCGACGGCACCGGCCGCGCTAGCCATTGCTGCGAGCGCGTGCATGGCACTTCCTCCTGTGTGACGAGAGCTATAGAACGTTTCGTAGATTAGAGGGAAAATGCGCGCAAAATTAGGTGTCAAGTTGCAGTGTGTTGCAACGCGGTACAAGTTCTATGCCTGTCAAGCTCTATTTGAAAGGGTAAATGCCAGTATTTTAGAAAATAAGATGTTGACAAATGCGGGGCTGAGCCATGAAAAACGAGGTCGGGGCTAGGTCGTGCAATAACCCAGCCCCGGCCTCGTCCCCGGAGAGCCTCCCGAGGGAGACCTACAGGCGCGGGATGTTGCGCATGTTGGAGGTTGCCATCGAGAAAGCCTCAGCGATGCCGCGGTTGAGGACGATCTTGCTCATCGCGGTCGCGAAACCGACGACCTGGCCGCCCGTGATGGCCGGCGGGAGCGAGAGGGCGTTCGGGTCCGTGATGACCTCGACGAGGGCCGGGCCGGGCGCCGCGAACGCCTCGCGGTAGGCGCCCTCCAGGCGTGATGCGTCCTCGACGCGCTCCGCGTGGAAGCCAATTGCGCGGGCGATTTCCGCGTAATTCGTATCGGGGACGTCCGTCTGGAAGTCCGGGAGGCCGTTGACCAGCATCTCCAGCTTCACCATGCCCAGCGTCGAGTTGTTGAAGACGACCACCTTGACGGGCAGGTCGTACATCTTCGCGGTGATGAGCTCGCCGAGCAGCATGGACAGGCCGCCGTCGCCCGACACGGACACGACCTGGCGACCCGGGTAGGCGACCTGGGCGCCCAGGGCCATCGGCAGGGCGTTGGCCATCGAGCCGTGCAGCAGCGAACCGATGATGCGGCGCGTGCCGAGCGGATCAATGTAGCGGGCGGTCCACACGTTGCACATGCCCGTGTCCGCGGTGAAAATCGCGTCCTTCGCGGCCGTCTCGTTGAGGAGGTGAGCGGCGTACTCGGGGTGGATCGGACGCATCTTCTCCACGTTGCGCGTGTAGGCGCCCACGGGAGCGTGCATGATCTCCGAGTGCTTCTTGATCTTGGCCTTCAGGAAGGAATCAGAGCGGCCAGCGCGCAGGTGGGGGAGCAGGGCCTCGATGAAGGGCTTGACCTGCGCGTGGATCGCGAGGCCGACGTCCGTGCGCCGGCCCAGCTTCTCTGCGTGCGTGTCCACCTGGATCGTTGGGGTGGACGGCAGGAACTGGTCGTAGGGGAAGTCGGTGCCCAGCAGGATCAGCACGTCGGCGTCGTTCATGCCCTCCGCGGCCGCGCCGTAGCCCAGCAGGCCCGTCATGCCCACGTCGAAGGGGTTGTCGTACTGGATGAAGTGCTTGCCGCGCAGGGAGTGGCCGATCGGGGCCTTGAGCGCGTCGGCCAGGGCGATGACCTCGTCGTGGGCACCCTCAACGCCTGCGCCGGCGAAGATCGCGACCTTGTCCGCCTTGTTGAGGAGCGCCGCCGCCTCGTCGATGTCCGCCGGGTTCGGGGTCAGCGTCGCCGGGCGCGCGGGCGCGTAGGTGGGAACGTGCTCGACGGCCTTGAGGTCGGTGATGTCTCCGGGCAGCGTGATGACGGCGACGCCTCCCAGGCCGACCGCGTGGCGGATCGCGGAGTTCACGGTGCGCGGGGACTGTGCGGCCGAGGAGATGAGCTCGTTGTACACCGAGCACTCTTCGAAAATGCGGTCCGGGTGAGTCTCCTGGAAGTAGGTGGAGCCGATCTGGACGCTCGGGATGTGCGAGGCAATGGCCAGGACGGGCGCGCCCGTGCGGTTCGCGTCGTACAGGCCGTTGATGAGGTGCAGGTTGCCCGGGCCGCACGAGCCCGCGCACACGGCGAGCTTGCCTGTGAGCTGAGCCTCGGCCGAAGCCGCGAACGCCGCCGCCTCCTCGTGGCGCACGTGAATCCAGTCGATGCCGCCCTTCTGGGAGCCGCCGGTCTTGCGCACGGCGTCGACGATCGGGTTGAGGGAATCGCCGACGATGCCGTAGATGCGGTGGACGCCCGCGTCGACGAGCTGCCCGACGATCTGTTCCGCGACGTTCATGCCATCTCCTAAAAATTGCTGGCTGTGACCTTGTTAAACCATCATAGGTATGACTAAGGTCCTATGTCGCTGTAGCGTGAGCGACGGATCAAGGGAAGGGCGCCGGTGGAAGCGTGCCGCCTTCCTCCGCTAAGATAGCCACGCCCCAATAGCTCAGTCGGTCAGAGCAGCGGACTCATAATCCGTGGGTCGTCGGTTCAAGCCCGACTTGGGGCACCAATGCGTCGACATCTCGACGCCTGGCAGATTTGAAGGGTGCGGGGATCCATCCGCCCATTCCGTCTGGGGTGGGCATGAGGTCTGCGGGCTCGATGCCAAAGAAGCTGGCGGCAGTTAGTAGTTCTGTCACCGACCAGCCGACGTTTCCTCGCAGCTTGCGACTCACTGTGGCTCCGGAAACCCCGATAACTGGCCCAAAACTATTGCCAGACATCTTGCGCGCAAACAAGTGTTGATTGATTGTCATGCCGATCGCTTCGTCGGGCGCTAGTCCGTGTTGAACCTTCATTGTTGCCATGCTGCAATAGTACACAAACGCTGCAGAAACTGCAACGACATCTCTTGACGGTAACACTGTATGGATGCATCATATACGGTATGACACTGCAAAAAATGCAACAGCTTATCAGTTCTGGCGAGGCTGCCAAGCTTGTAGGTGTTTCTCCGGACACTCTGCGGCGGTGGGCGAAGTCGGGGCGTGTTCGGCATGTGGTGACGCCGTCGCGGCGAATTCTGTTTGACCCTGCGGACATCGAGGCGATGTACAGGACTGTTGATCCTGATAGCGAGTCGTCGGTGCCGGATGTTCCGCTACCTGGTTTGGGCGGGGCAGGGAGGTGACTCATTGTGAGCATCTACGGTGTCGCTTGGGCGTTGGATAGGGTTCGTGGGATCTCGGTTGGCGCGAAGATCGTGTTGATCTCGTTGGCGGAGTTCGCTAACGAGCAGGATGTGACGTGGGTGTCGCGAGAGCGTCTCATTAGCCGTGTGGAGTGCTCGACACGCGCGCTGAGTGGGTACTTCAAGGAGTTGGAAGCGTGCGGGGCGCTGACTCGCGAGGCGCGCTACGAGTGGTGCACGTCCGAATCGTGCTCGCGTACGGGTGAGCATAAGCATCGTCGTGGCACGGTCTATCGGATTCATCCAGAGCTGCGTATCGATATGCGCGAGGCCACAAGCGCAGATTCTGCGTCTGTGACGGAATCGTTGGAATCTCAACGAAAGTCTCACAGTGGCAGTATCTGCTCCAGTGAGGACACAGTGGCAAATTCACGTCGTTCACAGGCGCAGACGTCTGCAACCATTACTTATAGGAAAGAACCATCAATAGAACCACCAAACCTAACCCCCCCACCCCCTGTGGGTGACGGTTCGGTTGGGTTGGGGACCGGCTTTGCCGATCGAGTGTCTGTCGAGGGGGAGCCTGCGTCGCCGGTGGCGACGTCAGTGCCCCCAGAGGGTCGCAGAGGCCCTCAGAAGCCCCGTAGAAGTCCGAAGTCTGAGGCTGATCGTGGTGCTGAAAGTGCCTCAGAGGCTGATCTGGCAATTTTGGCGGCGTGTGTACCTGCGTCGATGCGGGTGATGGACGCGCGGGGTCTTGGCCTCGTCGTTGGTTTGCTGCGCGAACGGCTGGATGCCGGATGGGCGCCAGGGGAGATCAAGCGGTTGCTGGATTCGCCGTTGCCTGATCGCGTTGCTCGGATGTCGGGTTTTGTGGCTTCGCGGCTGCGTCGTCTGGTGGCTGTGGGGGAGTCTCCTCGGGCTCAGGCTGCGGCTGCCACGCGTGAGCGTGAACGCCTTGAGGCCAAGCGAGCTGCCGCCGAGGATGAGCGTGTGGCGCAGACGGCTCCGTCGTTGTTGCACATGCGGATTCATGACATGGCGAAGGAGCTGGCTCCGGGGTTATCACCCGCTCGGTGTGCAGTGGTTGAACTTGCGGTTCAGCAGGCTCTTGCGGATGCGTGGCGTCGGGAGAACCCTCAAGGAGGGAAGCCGTCGCCGTCAGTGCTGCTGGAGGTGCTCGCGGCATCTGGTGAGCAGATCGCGGGTCGCGTGATTGCTGAGCATGTGGACGGGGAGGTGGCCTGAGATGGTGGATGTGGTCTTGTCTTGGCCTGCATGGGCCCGAGCTCAGCGAGGTTTGGGGGCTTCGGCCCGCGCGTGTTTGCGTGAGCTGGCTTCCTTAGCGGATGATCGTGGGGCCGCGATTGTGGAGATCAGCTGGTTGGCTGAGGCGACGGATCGGTGTCATCGGACGGTGTGGCGTGGTCTAGCGGAGCTAGAGGATCGCGCGCTGATCGTGCGTGAGGAGCGCCGAGAGGCGGGGCATCGCGCGCCGTCACGATTCCAGCTGGTCCGTGACCCCGCGGTTGCTGTGGAGCGGACCCGTGATCGGATGCAGAGCCTGGGTGTCGTCGTCGATGTCTTCACTGGAGGCGCGGTTAACCCGGATGATAACGAGGGGTTGCGCGCTGTCCTTGTTGAGGCGTGCCAGGCGGGCTGGGTTGGACGGGGGGCAAGCCGGTTAGCTGTGACGTTACTGGAGCATGGCCCCAAGCAATTTGGGCGTCTGGCGGTTCGCCAGGCACGCTTCGAAGGAGAGGTGGTATCAAACGCTTTGGCTGATGTCTTGACGTTGGCGTGGCTGGAGGCGCGTGCGTCCGCTGCGTCGATGATTCGCGCCCGCCGCCCGTGGGCAGTGTGGTCGCGGGCCGTGGAGTGTGCAGTTGCAGAGGAGTCGTTGGCAAGCCTGGAGGACCGCAACGCAGTGACCATCGAGGGTGTTGTTCCCGAAGGGGGTTCTTCCCTCGCTGGTGGGGCCGGGGAGCTGTATGTGGGGATTGATGAGCTGACGGGACCTTTCGTGCGCGTCATTGACGTGTTGCGTGACGCAGGTATGCCGTCGACGCTCGCGTGGGCGGGCAGTGTGCGCATTGCGCAGATCGCTGCTCATGTCTCGGTCGCGAATGCTCACACGATGGCCGCGCGCGACGCCACGCTCGCCTCTCTCGGGGTGAGTCCTACAGCTGCCCGCGCGTGGATGACGCTCCTGGTTGGGTCACGGCGTGGGACGGTATTGAATGCCCTCGATGCCGATCAGAAATCGCTGGCTGAACAGGCCGCTGTCGTCGCAGCCGCGTGGCGCAAGACGTTGCTTATTGCGTAGATCACACGGGTGTGATTGAGGTGCCTGACAAAAGTGTCAGGTAGCTCCACTTTCGTTGGAGTTTCAGGGTTTTTATGGTTGGTCAGGAAATGTGTGGCCGTCGATCTGCTGAATGTCTTTGATGATGTCGTCAATGAGTTCTTGGTCGTCGATGGTGGCGTCGTCTTCGACCCATTCACTCTTGACGGTTATCTCGAGGCGCTGGAAGACACGCATGTGGGACATGTCGATGCCTTGGCGCATCGCTTTGTCGATAGCTTGTGCGATCGCGTAGGCGCGATCGGTTGAGGGCCATCCTGCGGTGTTGAGCTGGCCACCGGCGCCGGGAGGGCGGCCGTCGAAGGTCACGGCCCAGTATTCGAGACGTTCAGGCTGGGAGTTGTGGTTCATGAGGGGTGCTCCAGGAGGTGTCAAACGATCTGCATTAATGATGCCATCTTGGCTGGTTGTCAGCGTGCACGTCGGTGTGCGTGTACGTGCTGACGGATAGGGCGTAGAGAGAGGAGCGCACATGCCGTCTTATCCGGATCTAGGTCTGACCTCACCTGCACAAGAATCGTGGCAGGCCCCTAAAGGTTCGTCTGTGCCGATTCCACCCCCGCCCGCTGTGGCCGCTGCGCGCCCGTGGGCCCCGGGCGTCGATGGGCTTGCTGTTCGTCGGCACATCCGGCGCTCCGCCGTCGATGGTGCCCCTCTCCTGTGGATTGTGGGTGCCCACGGCGGCGCAGGAGCCTCGACCTGGGCGCATCTGCTAGGTGCCGGTGATGCTGGTGTTGCGTGGCCGCAGCACGTCAACCCCACGCGACTTTTGAGCATCGTGGTCTGTTGCCGCTCAACTGCGGCGGGGCTGCGTGCAGCGCAGGACGTGGCTATCGAGTGGGCGTCAGGTGCCCTCCCTGGGCAACTCGTTGGCCTCGTTGTTGGGGCTGATGCCCCCGGGCGTCTCCCTCGTGAGCTCCGTGATCAACTCCAGATCACGTCGGGTGCATTTCCGCATTGTGCATTCGTTCCGTGGCAGGCGCAGTGGCGCTTCGCCAAGGAAAGCGACGTGAATGCCGATCATTCACGCCGTATCACCAAGATTGCCGCCACCGTGGCGGCATGGACTGAAAGGACACTCAGATGATCATTATGACTCGACTGACCACGCTACTTGGGACCGATACGTCGGTTGTTCCCGACGTGAAGCCGAAGACCATTGCAGGACTGATGGGGCAGATCAGTGATCTTTTGGGTAATGCCATGTGGATTGGCATTATCTGCGGAGTCCTCGGCCTGATTATCGCGGGTGGGATGATCGCCCTTCACAACCGGCAAGGGCCCGGAGCTGGTGGCGAAGCCGTCGAAAAAATCGGGTGGACCATTGCCGGTGTTCTCATCGTCGTGTCGGCACCGATTATTATCAGGCAGTTTGTCTAAAGGAGCGATGTGATGAGCGATAGCGATGAGGAAAGGGAACGGAGCCCATTCGCATCCCCATGGGTGATTGCCTCCGGTCTGATTGTCATTGTCATTGTGGCCATGGGGATTGGACTGGGAGTGGGGCTGGCAATGCGCGGCTCTACAATTAAGCAGCCGTCGAATCAGTCAGGCCAGCCGACCGGCAGGCCAACGGTGATCACGCCGTCACCGAGTGCATCGCCGTCGCTCATGCCCTCCCCGACCCCCACGGAGGGAGTGCTCGGAATGGACTATATTTCGCAGCCTTGTTACGTCGACGAGGTCAATATGTTGCCGTTGGGGCAAACACCTCGAGCGACGCGCGTGAGCACTGTCCAGGGAGGTCGGTCGGTCGAGGTTGCAACTAAGGCGGGACCATTCGCTGCTATGGATCGCACAAATCTGTCGTACTGCTACTCACATACGGCTGAAGGTGCGATTACTGCTGGTGCGAACTTTCTCCTGCATTCAACATGGGATGCCGAACGGCGTGACTCGATCGCGATGGACCTTGCAGACAATTCCGACGGAGCCCTCGCGGGTAAGGTTTTTGACTCGAGTCGCTCTCACGCCGGTGTCTACTCCATGCAGGAAGCGCATATCACGGGCTACTACTACGAAATCCGTGATGAGAACAATGTGCTTGTTGTCTATACCTTTACTCTCGGAGACGATCCCAAGACGCTGACCATTCCACTGCGCATGACGTGGGTGAAAGACTGGAAGGTTGTCTACCCCGAAACCCCTGAGGCCTGGGGGATCGGTGAACTCACGGATGAAGCAAAAACTCGCATCACCCCGTGGAGCGTGAACTAGCATGGGGATGCTCGAAAAATTTGTCAATGAGGTGACAAAGTCCCTCGGAGAAATCATCCTCAATCTGGGAACGTGGTGGGTGAAGGCACCTGTTCCCTCGCTCTTCGTCACCTCTTCTCCAGCGTATAAGCTGCAGGATTACCTGCGCTTTCTCCTGGCTGTGGTGATGATCGCGTCCCTCATTGTCGCTGGAATCAAAGTCATCATTGACGGTCGTGGTGATTCACTGCGCCAAGTCGCACAGTCTCTTGTCACAGTCGTCGTCATTTCGGGAGCTGGGCTCACGTTGGCATCAACTCTTATTAGCATCTTTGACGAGACGGCGGTGTGGCTCTTGGATTCAGTCACGGAAGAAAGCGCCGAAACCTTCGGAAAACGAATCATTCCGGTCCTGTGGGACAGTAGCCAAATTCCGGGGGGTACAACTGCTGTTCTCCTGCTTGCACTGGCAGGGACAATTGCGAACGTCATTCAGATGGCGATGATTTGGATTCGATCGATTTTGCTTATGGTGATAATGGGGTTGGCACCGATCATCGCGTCAACGATTAGCACGTCATGGGGGCGTGCATGGGCGGGGAAAATCCTGGGCTTCTTCTCAGGACTTGTCCTCTACAAGTTGGCTGTATCAGTCATTTATGCGACAACAATCCTCTTCCTGACCTCGGAGAGTGGCCTGGAGGGGTTTGTTTCTTTTCTTGTCGGTGTCATGCTCATGGTGTTCGCGGCCATTTGTCCGTTTGCGCTCGTGGGGCTGCTCATGCCCACGGGAGCGATGATTGCTTCCTCAATGGGTGGGGTCGGCGGCGCGGCTACAGGGGCAGCGACGGTCGCTTCGGGTGCGGTCGACGTGGTGCATAGGGGGCATGTATCGGCAGATGCATCACCGGCACCGTCATCTCATGACGGTGCAGCCAGTGGAGCGGGTTCTCCGTCGGGTGCTACTGCTGCGCCCGATGCCGGAGCGGTGGGCTCGAGTGGTGCCGCCGGTGCAAGCAACGGTGCAGCCAGTGGAGCGGCTGCCGGGGCGGCCGAAGGTGGTGCCGCTGCAGGCAGTGCAGCTGCGGGGGCTGCTACTGGCGGAGCGGCCCTCATCGTGCAGGCCGTCGCAGATGGCGCTTCGCAGGCACAACGCGGAATCAACGATATGGTCGAAACCAGTGCGGAAGGAGCACACGCATGAGCACGATCGGTGCAACAGAGACACAGATCCGTACGTATGGGAACTGGCGTCACCCCAGGTTGGCGGGCCTGGGCAAACTGAGCTTCTTCCAGACGATGGCGCTACTGGCACTGCTCATCGTGTCAATCCTCGTCTATGGATCGCTTGGCCTCACGCACGCAGCTGTTCTGTTACTTTCAGGGCTGTCCGTTTTGGGGGCGATGGAGATCAGAGACGCCCATGGCGTGAGTGTGTGGGATAAGATGGTTGAGCGTGTGTCGTTTGCTCGGCGTCGTCGAGCTCGACGTACCGTGTACAGGTCCGGGCCGATCGGTGTTGTCCCGGGTGGGCGCGCTCGTATTCCTGGACTGCTTTCGGGATCGCGTATCAGCGAGCACGTTGATTCGTATGATCGCCCGTTTGCCCTCGTTCACCACGGCAATACTCACGTGAGCGTCATCATGGGGGTCGCTCCGTCGGGTATTGCACTGGTCGATCAGGAACGCATCGACCAGCAGGTCGCGCACTGGGGCGCGTGGCTTGCTGACCTGGGAAGCGAAATCGGCATCGTTCAGGCCAGTGTCTGCGTGGAGACGGTGCCCGATACGGGTGGCTCCCTTGAGCGCCAGGTGAACGCTCGACTTGACGTGAATGCTCCTGCGATCGCGCTGAGCGTTGTGCGCGAGGCTGTCTCGCAGTATCGCGCGGGGGCGGCGCAGCTGCGCTGCACAGTGACGCTGACTTTCGATACGAAGCGCATGAGTGTGAAGAAGCGGTCGACCGATCAAGTAGCCCGTGAGATCGGGACACGACTGCCCTACTTGACGCACTCGCTTGAGGCGGCCGGGACGGGGCCTGCCCACCTCCTCACAGCTATTGACGTGACTCGCTTGGTGCGTGTGGCCTACGACCCGGCGTCCGAACCGCTCTTCGAAGAAGCAACGGCCGGTGGTGATGAGGTTGACCTGGACTGGGAGGACGCTGGTCCCGTCGGTGCCCGTGTTTCCTTTGACTCGTTCCGTCATGATTCGGGCCTGTCGCGCACGTGGGTGCTGACTAAGGCACCGACGGGAGTCGTGCAGTCGGGTGTCTTATCGAAGCTGTTGTCGATCTCGCGGGATGTTGAGCGCAAGCGCGTCACCCTGTTGCTGCGTCCCATTGATGCCGCCATGACAGGTGACATCGTTGAGCGCGACATGACGACGGCCGCGGCGGCGGCTGGCATGTCGAAGAAAGTCACTGCGCGTGCCGCGCGCGAGGTAGCAATCGCAAAGAAGAACGCGCAGGAGGAAGCCAGCGGTGCGGGTCTCGTGGACTTCACAGTCCTGGTGACAGCGACTGTGACGGGGGATGAGCTCGACGACACGGCTGCGGCCATCACGTCGCTTGCGTCCGCATCGAAGTTGCGCATGCGGCCTGCCTACGGAGCGCAGGATTCTGCGTTTGCACTCGCCCTTCCCCTGGGCGTCGTCCCTTCGTGGCAAAAGGTGTGGTCGATATGAGCATGAGGATAACGGTCGCGGATCTCAACCGCCCCGGCGGTGGCGGTGTCACGCCGCTTCCCCGCATTCACGACTATCGCGGCACGAGCGTCCAGGTGTGTGGCCTGTATCCGTTTGTTGCGGGTGGGACCCCGCCACCTGTTGGCGTTCCCCTTGGACGGGCGACGGACGGGACCGGCGCAGTGTGCGCCGACCCTATCAGCTGGTTTCAAAAGGGGCTTATTTCTGCCCCATCTGCCATGGTCCTAGGCCTGAATGGCTTGGGAAAGTCTTCACTGATTAGGAGGATGGTGCTGGGTGCCGAGGCATTTGGTATCCATTCCATGGTCGTCGGTGACGTCAAAGGCGAATACGCTGACGTCATCGATGCACTGGGTGGGCAGATCATTTCCATCGGACATGGAAAGACTGGGCTGAACCCTCTTGATGGTGGTAATGCCGACGAAGCGGCGGAGATGCTGCTGGCAGCCGGGTACGTCCGCGAGGCCCAGGAAGTGACGGAAGCGGCTCACGAGCGCAAGAAGCAGCTGGTGTGTTCGTTGATCCAGATCATTCGTCGACAGGCGCCCACTGATCGTGAGGAGACGATTGTTGATGCCGCTATCCGTGTTCTCGAGGAGACGCAGGCTGGCACGCCGACTCTCGCCGATGTTCTTCGGGTCGTCCAAGAGGGGCCTGAGCAGCTCCATGCGGCCGCCCTCGATAAAGGAAAACCTGGAGAGTATGAGCGGTTGACCAATGAACTTGAGGCATCACTCCAGGCGCTGCTAATGGGGCGTTTTGGGTCACTGTTCGCAGCAAAGAAAACTGTGTCTATGCGCATGGATGCGTCCGTTGTTTTCGATGTCTCCTCGCTCATGTACGCCGACGAGGACCTGCAAGCAGCGGTCCTGCTGTCATGCTGGTCATACGGTTTTGCCACCGTTGAGGTCACTCAGGTTCTCGCCGACACGGGGCTGATTGCCCGGCAGCGCTATCAGCTCATCATGGATGAGCTATGGCGCATCCTTCGGTCTTCACCGGGCATGGTTGAGCGCGTCGATTCGCTCACCCGCCTCAACCGCACGGTTGGTGTCGGCCAGATCATGATCACCCACTCCGTTGCGGACTTTCAGGCCTTACCGTCGGTCTCTGATCGACAAAAAGCACAGGGGTTTATTGAGCGATCAAAAATGTTGTTCATCGGTGGTGTTCCCCCCAAAGAGGTGCGCGAGCTCAGATCTGTCATGGCGTTCTCACGCCGTGAGGAAGCCCTCGTTTCATCGTGGAACGCCCCCGGGGAGTATGACCCGATTACGGGGGGTAGTGCGGCCCCCATCGGCCGTGGGAAGTTCCTTCTTAAAACGTCGGACGCCCCGGCGTACCCATTCCAGGTTGACTTCACGCCGGTGGAATACGAGCTGTCGAATACGAACAAGAGGTGGTGACATCATGTGGGATTCAATGAGTGATAGCGGACGAGGCGTCTGGTTTCTTCTCATCACGCTCGGGGTCGGTGGAACCTGTCTGTACGGTGCACGCGCCCTGTACACGTGGTGGACGGGGATCGAGCTACCATCGAGTCTTCTGAAACTGACAGGGGGGATTATTCGCGGTCAGCAGCCGCGCGCAGTGGCCGTTCTCGCTCTCCTCATTCTCCTGATCGGCTTCGCGTGCCTGGTTGTTATCACCCGGTGGCGACACCGAGGCCCGCGTCGGCAAAAGCGTGGAGATCAAGTCGCTCGCAAGGCTGCCGCACGGCGCGAGGTGGCCGTTCTGGGGGAACGTGCGGTGGCATCGCAGGCATCCCGGCTGGGTGTCGTGGCCGATTCTCCTGGTTTGCCGATCGGGCGCATGGTGCGAGGAAACGCGTGGTTGTTTTCGTCCTGGGAGTTCGTGTGTCTGATGATTGCAGGCCCGAGGACGGGTAAGACCACGGCGTGGCTGGTCCCGCGGATTCTCGTAGCGCCCGGCGCAGTCCTCGCGACCTCGAACAAACGTGACATCGTTGATGTGACTCGTCTGGAACGAAGCAGATTTGGCCGAACCTGGGTATTTGATCCCCAAGGGATTGCGGGGGAAGACCAATCGTGGTGGTGGAATATCCTGGCAGGTGTTCAGACTCCCGTTGCTGCTATTTCGTTGGCGGAGGTTTTCATCGATGCTCAGCGCGATCCAGGTGCCACCAAGGATGCGTACTTCGATGGGGCGTCGAAAGACCTGGTCGCTGCGCTTTTGTTAGCGGCTGCCATCGGTGGCCGAGACATTCGGATGGTGCATGAGTGGCTGACGCGGCCACTCGATGATGAGCCGGTGCGGATTTTGGAGCGCGCTGGGCAGATGATGACCGCACAGTCGCTGCGCGGGATGATGAATCTGCCGGCAGAAACCCGAGGTGGCGTGTACGGCGGCGCCTCCCAAACGATGTCATTCCTACTCAACGATGAGGCGCTGCGCTGGGTCCTGCCCCCGACAGTGAAGGACAGTGAGAGTGACATGATGGAGTTTCGCCCCACCGACTTTGTGACATCAACCGATACGCTGTATTGCCTGTCGCAGGAGGGCCGTGGCAGCGCGTCCCCGATCGTGACAGCACTGACCGTCGCGGTCATTGAGGGTGCCCTCGAGCACGCAAAAACCCAGCCTGGTGGCAGGCTCGCTCTCCCGCTCTTTGTCGCCCTCGATGAGGCGGCAAACGTCTGCCGGTGGAGGGAGTTGCCTGATCTCTATAGCCATTTTGGTTCCCGAGGCATCGTCGTCGACACGCTCCTACAGTCCTGGAGCCAAGGCGTGAGTGTCTGGGGCGAACCGGGCATGAACAAACTCTGGAGCGCCGCCAACGTCAAGGCGTATGGCGGCGGCGTCTCAGAGGACAAATTCCTACAATCCCTGTCGACGCTGATTGGCATGGAGTATGTCGATCAGGTACAGACGTCCTCAAGCAGGCAGGGGACCTCGAGGAGCGTATCTGTAGGGGCAGCTCAGCGTCCGATTGCCCCGGTGTCGGAACTTATGGCCATGCCACCCAACCGCGCGTGGGTGTTTGCATCAGGGGCACCCGCCGTCTACGTGCGCACCGTGCCCTACTGGGAAACCAAGAAACGATAGGAAAAACCCATGAGTGCCGACCAAATCGAGCAACAACTATCCATGCAAGCCACGCAAGTGATGCGCGCAGCAATCATGATTGCTCGAGCACTAGCTGCGCGTGAGGCGGCCGCACACCGCGCGGCCGCGCGCGCCTCCCTCGAGCACGCTCGCGCCCTGCGCACAGTAACCGAACAGCAGCGGCGTCTTGCAGCGCCGATCTATCGTGCGGCACGCCGCGACGGCTGGTGGGATGACCCCAAGATCAGCGCCACAGAAAGAGCTCGAGCAGTCGGCTTAGCCGAGCGTTTCGCGCACGTCGATGAGGATGCGCGGGAAGTAGCGGCGGAGGCACATCGGCGCCTGGAAGCCGAGGCCCGTGCCCGGGAGGCTGCTGAGGTGCGAGCTCGCGAGGAATCCCGCAACCCACGATCATTCCGAGACCAGCGTAAGAATGAGTTCGTTGACATGACGCTCGTCTCTGTGGCAGAGCTAGCCGCTGCCGCTCCCCTCGTCGACGGGGAAAAGCTCGAGCAATCCCTTGAGGAAATCCTCGAGGAAATACGTACCGATCCACAAGCGGCCACCACACAGCTGTCGGATTCACTGGCAGAGGATGTGGCTGTGGCCGCACCTAAGCCGGGGGACAAGAAGCTGGATATGTACACGGTTTATGGGCTCATGACGACTCAGCCGGACAAACCTATGTCCGTGAGCGATCTCGACAGGCCAGATATGAGCAGGAACACACCTTCATGGGATAGCGCCGAAGCACGTCAGGCCTGGGCAGCGCAACTGATCGGTGCAGGTATCGACGCAGACGGGGTACGGGCGTTCACAGTTGCCTCGCAAGCCCAGCCTGCGCCCGCACAGAACATGTTGGCGACGTCGGTGAGTGTGCCGGCCGGCCGAGTGCCGGCCGCGCCCCTCGAGGATGTGCACACACAGCACCGATAGATCGAACGATGGGGGTGGGGTAGCCAATATGGCTACCCCACCCCCATGTCTGCGTCCATTATCGGCGCTCATCGACGAGCCCGGGCGGCGGCGGCGTCGTCGGTAGCACACGCCCCGGATGAGGTGCGGACTCTTCTTTATGCTCGCCCTTACGGTGCCCCAAGTCGGGCTGGCACCCCTTGAAAGGGCCATTTTCGGACATAAGGCGATCCATGATCGGGTACAGGTACTGCACGGACCAGGTGGCCATCGCCGTGAGCTCACCCGACGCCCGCAGCCCCTCCCACGAGTGCCACAAAGCGGTCAAGTAGAAGACCGCCTCAGTGTGCTTCCACCACTCGGAGCACCAGTTGAGACCGGTTCCGAGGGACCGGTCGTAAATCTGTGTCAAGAACTCTTCAACGAACTTGTGAACACTCGAGTAGTACAGCTTCGGTTCGTCCCTCGAGGGATCACCGGGCGCCACGTCCTCGAGGTCGCTGGGCAGCGGCTCGATGTCAATCGGAGGGACATCCTCGTACGGGTCATGCCCATTCACAGTGATCGCCCTTCAGCTTCATGAATCGCAGACGATGGCACCCATCGCATCGGTCTCGTTGTGAATGCCTGAGTTCCGATACGTGGAGCGCTCTTCCCGAGCATCTCAGGGGGAATAGACGAACGCTGAGTAGCTCGAGCAGTTGCCTCAGTGGTGGGTTGTGCTCTCTTGGCTGCTTTAATCGCCTGGGAGAGGGTGGGAACTCCCGGCGCATGCATGGCATCGTAGTGGATCTTGTCCAGGTCGTCGGAGAGCGCGGTGAGAAACGCCGTGAGACTTTCGCGCCGCATACCCACCCTGTGGGGGAGACGGGAGAAATCTGGACTGGCGATGATGTTGTCAAGTTCATCGAGTCCATGTCCGTGGAGACGGGCCCATCCACCACCAGCGATGCTAGAGGTGTGCAGGTCGATGATGGGGTCGCCGTTGAGATCAGTGAGAGTGAGGGTGAGGTCTTCAGTGTCGATGTCGACGATGGGAGCGTGTGCGAGTGCCCACGTAGTGAGGGTGGGGTTGTCCTCGGCTAACTCGGTGATGCGCGCCATGATGTGTGCATGTGCCGTGTCCTGGCGAATACGATCTGCATCGTCACTTTCCCAGGCAACAGCCTGGCGAACATACTCCTGACACGCTGCCTCACCAACGATGGGGATCTCCTGCTCGTCACCATCGCTTGCGGACGTGTACACGGTTACTCCGAGGAGACGGCCTTCGCTCGTTTTGATGACGGTTGGGTTGCCGAATGTCCAGTAGTCGTAGAAGATCGAAGAATCTTCATACTGGACCGGAGTCGAATCAGCGATATTTGGATGCCGTGCCCCCGGGTGCAGTCCGAGGCGCGCAAGCTCATTGCGACCGACGTCGATCGCGTTCATACGAGTCCCTCCAATTTTGTGGTACGAAGGCACCCGTGTTGGGTACCTCTCACCACTCATCGTGGGCGCGTACACGCACAACGCGGAGTCTTATCTGGTTGGGCCGTTGTCCTTGTGCTGTGTCCGCTGGGTGGCCTCTGTTGCGAGGCGCTGGGCCTCATCCGTGCTTATTGCTGCGTGCTTGAACGCGCGTGGCTGTCCGCCCAGAACGTCGCGCGGAATACCTGACTGTGCACCTCGAGGCCGAGAAGAGGTGACCGGCATGCCAGCCGCGTCTAATACGGCGCGGACACGGTGAAGGTCATTGTCAACCGACGCGTCGGCGAGGGCCTGGGCGTCGCGGACGATCGCGCTGTCCTCCCTTGGTGCCGGTGGCGGGGGAGAAGGCGGTACAGCCTCGCGCTGTGTGGGCGCGGAGGCTCGCTCAAGACGCTCATAGGCAGACGTGAGAGCATCGACGTCGACGCGCGGGTACGTGTTCACCCGATCAAACATCGCCTGCGCGTCGCGCTCAATCGCTGCGGCGGTGGACGCCTGGCCTGCAGCCTCATGCAGATTAGCGATCGCTTGTACGAGGTCGGCAGTCGCGTGTGCGAGGGCGACGGCCGCCACGTGCGGGTTTGACGTAGCGGCGATCGACAGTGCCAGGTCTGAGGCTACGCGTGCGCCCACGTCGACCAGGCGCTTGTCGGTTGGCCGAGTTTTGAGCTGTGCGCACCTGCCCACCTGGACGGCCGCACGCTCGAGCATGTCCCGTCCGCCCGACGTGCGAGCCGTAATCGCCTGGGCGTGCAGGAGTCCAGCGATGTCAGCGGCGGCGTTTGCGAGTCCCACGTGGTCGGTGGGGGAGAGACGATCGAGGTGCGTGCGGAAGTGCTCAAGGGCGCGGATGCGATCCTCCCACAGTGGCCCATCGTAGGGCGCCCGCTTCGGGTAGTGACCCTTCCAGGCTTCCACGGCCTCGAGGGCGCTTGAGGGAGTGTCCTGCCAGCGTGTGCGCAGCTGC
This sequence comes from uncultured Actinomyces sp., assembly GCA_963531605.1. Taxonomy (GTDB): domain Bacteria; phylum Actinomycetota; class Actinomycetes; order Actinomycetales; family Actinomycetaceae; genus Pauljensenia. The sequence continues at coordinate 14,781 of CAUSHZ010000013.1, read as the reverse complement.
GTGAGGGTGAGGTCGCGGGCGATTCTGCCGCCACCCCACCAACGTGTCTGCTGCCCGTCCTCGGTGCGGAGCGCGGCGCTGTACCCGACTACGATGTCGGTGCGCCCGCTCGCAAACCTGGGATGCAGACGTACCCCGAGCCGACGAGCACGACGCACGAAATCAGCTTCACTCGCTGCCGCGGTTGCAGCTGCGCGCAAACGTTCCTCAAGGACAGCGCGGTCCGTGCGCGAGGCACCCGCGCGCTTCGCGGCGTTCTGTGCGGCCGCGCTGTCGCACCTCGAGCCGCGACCGTGCTCGCGTGACTCCACAACCAGGAGTCCATAACGGTGCTCGAGCACGTTGCATGCCTTCTGAGCTCGCCGCTGGTCGTACCACGAGCTCCACTTCGTGCCATCCTCACGTACAACGTTTGCCGCGATGTGGATGTGGTCTCCGCCGTTTTTCGCGCTCCCGTGATGGATCGCGACCCACCGGCATGGCGCTTTTCCGTCTGACCCGGTAAAGCCCATCTCACTCATAAAGTCCGCGGCGATGCGTCCCCAGACTTCGTCCCCCAAGGCAGCTTCTTCTGGCGACAGGGAGAGAGAGCAGTGCCAGACATGGGTGGCTTCGATCTCGCCATTCCACTCCACCGCTCCGGTGGCCGGGTTGAAGCGGCGTGCCTTGCCTGTGGGGAAGGTGCCTGTTTCATGCATATACGCGTCCAAGCGCGTTGCGAGCTCGTCGGCCTGCGAGACGCTGATCGTCTCCCACTCACCCCACTTGCGCACGATGTCGCGCGAGCCCGCGATCACGTGCGGGTTCTCGTGCTCATTGGCACGCCCTGGTCCCACCAGGTAGCGCATGAGCCCGCCAGTGTCGCCGCCGGTGACGATGTTGGGAATCATCGCCGTACCCCATCGAGGCGAGCGTTAATGTCTTCGATCGTATCGGCCACGCCCGCTACAACAGCCTCGAAATCCTCGGGCACCTCGTGCACCGTGTTCGCATGGTGCGCGATCTGATTCAAATTCGTCATCGCGCCCTCAAGCTGGCGCCGATAGGCGCGAAGCAGCTCAATCAACTCCTCCGCATGAGCTGGCCCAGCAACCCCCTCAGTGGCAGTGACCGGGTGAAGCGCTGCCTCCACCACAAACCGAGACAGCGACACGCCACGAAGACGAGCGCCCTCCTCAATGAGCGCGCGCTCCGACGACGTCAACGACACAAGCAACCGAGACCGCTGAACCCCTCGCACCGACCGCCGCGCCCTGCGAGCCGTCCGAGAATGCGACACTGCTTCACTACTCATCTGACCCGCCTCCCTCACATGTTCTTCAAGCCAGCGCAGCGATCCTTCGGACCACACTTCCAGTGTGCCACGTGACGCCATATGCGTCGCGCCAAAAGCTTAATACCGATATCGGTATTATACAGCTTGCTACGCGAATCTTACTTCGTGGGACACAGCGCAGACCGCACATGACAACGCAAGGACACAACCTCAACGTTCGCACCCGAAAACTCAGCCCAGTTCCTTCGTTCCGGGCGGACCGCGAATGCGGTTCGTCCGGGTCCTCGACGCTCACGCTCCGCGCTCTTTCTGACCGATCTTTGCGTGCTTTCCGTGTCGCTTCGTCGGCTTTGCTGACGCGTTCGCTGTCCTTGCATCGTGCAAGTGAACAAACAAGACGCTGGGAGATAACACTGGCCTGATGTGCTCATGTCGTTTCGGTTTGGTTGGGGTGGGGTCGCGCCCCCCATGGAGGGGGCGCGACTGCCACGTCGCCCCGCTTATCCGTTCCGCCTGGAGGAGCGCCCTTGCGTGCTCGTGCTCCTTGTGCGCGTACGCCGACACGGTACTAGTACCAGGCGCCGCACTCGGTGGTGCCACCAACGAAAGGACACACCCATGAACCCGCTCGACAAGCTGCTCCAGAAAGACGAGCACCGAGAAGCCGTGCTCCGTGCACTCGGCAGTGCACACACCGCCCTCGAGGACGCCGTTGCGAACTACCGTCTCGCGTTCAAAGCAGCTACCTCGATTGGATGGTCGAAAGCCGACCTCACCAAGGCTGGCTTCCCCGACCCAACCCGTCTACCCAAAGCCGCCACCAGGAGCGGCAGCGGCGCTGACTCCTGACGATACCTACTCGTCTCGGAAGCCTAAAGCGCCCAAACATGTGCGGCGGGGACAGACTGAGCGCTGTCCCCGCCGCATCCGTATCGGCCGCCTCATCGGACGCTAAGCGTCGTTACGATCGCGCTCCTGCCTGCGCTTAGCAAGTGCTCGCGTCACCGTCGACCGATGGACCCCCAACGTCGATGCGATTTGCTTGTGCGTCATTCCCGCCTGAAACATCGCCTCAGCCGCCTCCAGGCGATCCCCAGTCACCCGCGGTCGACGCCCACCAACACGCCCCTCAGCTCGAGCATGCGCAAGCCCCCTGCGCGTATTCTCGCGAATCGTCGACACCCGTAGTTGGGCCAACACGGCCATGATCCCAATGATCGCTTCACCCATCGGCGTGGACGCATCGACGTCCAGGAACGGCTCGGTCAGGGACCGGAGCCGCACCCCACGCTTGCCCAGATCGTGGATCACGTCGATCGCGATTCTCTCTGAGCCTGCCAACCGATCGAGCGCGCGGACGACAAGCACATCACCCTCACGCAGGTACTCCATACATGCATCCCACGCGGGACGGTGCTCGAGCCGAGAACTCACGCCGTGGTCGACGAACACCCGCTGTGCACCGGCCGCCCGCAGCTCTGCTTCCTGCGCGTCCGTGGCCTGCTCACGCGTCGATACGCGTGCATACCCAACTATCGCCACGCCAACCTCCTGCGATCCCAACCTGATTACCGCATACCCTAACGTGTGTACCCGTCATGCTGCGTCGGCGTATACGGCCGTGCCGACAGCTCATCCGCACGCGGAACGTGCGCGCGACCGGGTGGTATCACCCCCGCCGGAAACGCGGCCGACGTAACGGCATGAGCCCTACGTGCCTCGACGGGCACAATTGGTCGGTGCTGCTTCTCTGCCTCGGTGAGGGGACGAACTGCGTAGGACAACACCTCTGCCATAGGACCGGCATCGTGGCGGTCCTGGTAGTAGAAGCGCGCAGCTACTAGCCCGTCGCGTAGCGGGTTGGTCACTCCCGCGAGGATCTGCGCCTGGGACACAGGAGCGAAAGCATCGGCATCCACGTAATAGCCTGCATGATGAGCGAGTTCTGAGAAGAACACGAACTGGCTGCGTGTGTTGCCCTCGCGAAACGAATGAATCTGGTTGATGGCGGCCCATCGTTGCGCGAGCGCGTCGACGAAATCATCGACGTCCAGGCCGCGCAGGTAGTCGGCATGACGAATTGCGTCGTACTCGCGCTCGGCCGCTCGCCTCAGCTCGGGACCGGCACGGTAGTACTCATGTGCAACGGAGCGATCAGTCGGATCATAATCAGGGAATCTGGACACATCGGGTCCATATTTGACTAACGGACCAAGCATCGGGGTCGTACGCTCAACGCCCGCCCACTCGTAAACGTCCTGGAAGATATGCCGGTGAATGGCCTTCATGTGGTCGTAATCAAACAACCCCAAGATCGGATTATCTTGGAGCTCGATAAGGCGCAAGCTCGCCCAGTGTTCCTCCAACGCTCGCAACGCGCGTTCCGAATCAACCCCGTATGGCAACTCGCCGCCGCCGGTGAACTTGTTGCGCAGTACCTGAGTACCTGGGATGAAATACTCATCCCAACTCGGATCCTCACTCATGCGAATACCCGAACTTCTCGTACAGGTACCTTTCCCCCGCACTACCTGCTTCTTCGACCGTGAGCTCGCCCGTGGCCGTCTTCCACTGAAGGTCACGAAGATGAGCATCAGTAACAACGTGCCCAGCAAGATTGAGCGCAGCGTCAGCGAAAGCGATCGATGCTCGTGCTTCCTCATTGGTGCGGATCTGATCGTTAGCCATAACGTTCTCCCTTGATTGATCGGCAACGCCGCCGTGAGCTTTCATCGTACGCCGGGGTGCATAAACGGTCAACCATCATCGTTGTGCACCGTTGGATTTGCACCTGGTTTCTGCACCCGATTTCTGGCGACCTTCGGTTCGCGTTAGGGCTGGTGCGTGGCGGGTGCGATAACGGCCGTTTACGCACCAGCCACCACGCCAAGATTCACGGCCGTCACGAACACCCACACACAGACGAACGCCGCTACTGAGGACACCACGAAAGCGGCGATCGCCGCACCGATATGAAAGCCGACGGACGGATTCATGCGTCTGACGCACACGACGTAGAGGGCATGGATCAAGCAATTCCACCACAGAGTCCCCAGAAACAGGAACGGAATGATCAGGGACTTGGGGTCACCACGGTCGACTGCCTGCCCATAGAGCCGCACAACGGCGACAGTAACGACCGCAAGAAACGCCAGACTCGGCAGGGTCCACAAGCGCCACCACCTCCAACGCCACCGGCCCCTCGTCGGCACGGGCGTAGGACCAGGTGTACGCCACGGATTAAGCGGAGCGCTCGAGTGTGGATTGGCGATCGGCTCGAGGTAGCTCAGATCCTCCTGTGTGGCCGCTGGCGCTGCAACGGCTGTCTGCTCAGGCGCGTGTGCGCGGCCCCGTTCCTCCTCGAGGGCCATGATCACCGCCCACTCCTCATCAATCGACAAGGCGCGAGGTGCCACGGGGTCACTGCTCTCCTGCGCGGACCGGAACGGGCTCGGTTTGCGGTGAGACTCGTCGTCGATGCTCATACCGTGATCATCCCCCATCGCATGCACACCTGCGTCCATCTCACACCGTCCGGCGAATCGGCCACCACGTCATACCCTGCCAATACGGCGTATCAAGGCGGGTCTCTTCGACAACGCCTCCAACATCGGGTGCATGCACCATGATCGGGTGCCCAGCCGCGTCTGTGCCGGCATAGACACCGATATGGTCAACGTAGCCTCCCGGTGTGTGTGAGAACCCGATCATATCGCCAACGACAAGCTGATCGCGGGCGATCGGTGCCGCGTCAGAGTACTTGGTGATCTGATCGGCCGTGCGCACCGATGCCGGGAACGGGTGGCCGAGCTCAGCATAAGACAGCACGATGAGGCCTGAGCAGTCAACGCCAGCGCTGGTTTCCCCACCCCACACGTAGGGAGTACCCATGTGGGTACGCGCCTGCGCAAGAAGTGTGCCGTCGCCCGAGGGCTCCGAGGTCACTGTCTCAACAAAACTAGCCTGCGCCTCACGAATACTCTTCACATACCCCTGCGTCTCCTTAAACGGCGGAATCCCACCCCAGGACCTCACCGCGCCCGGCCCCGCATTATATGCCGCGAGAGTCAGGTCGACTCGATCCCCTGAGACGAGGCCGGAGGAAAGCCAGGAGTCAACGTTCTGAGCGAGCTCGCACATGTACAGGCCCTGCGAATAGATCGAATCAGACCCGTTGGTGATGTCAGCTCGCCCATCCCCATCCCCATCATGACCATGGGTGGCCCACGTGCCTGGCATGAACTGAGAGATCCCTCGAGCCCCGGCTGGGCTCGTAATCTGAGGGTCCCACGTGTGTGCCGACTCATGGTCGGCTTGTGCTGCGATCAGCGACGGCGATACAACGTCGCACGCTTGGCCAGCGCGCCACACCACATCCTGGTATTCCTCAGGCACACCCGACACGCGTCCACTCCCACCTCGAGCGTTCCCAGCTGGCGTATTCGACTCACTGAGCATCGCAAGAGGCATCAGAGCTGCTCCAGGAAGCACAAAAAGTGCGATGACAAAGACACCCAGCCCCTTCTTCACAGTGCCCTGCCTCGATGAGCCTTCACCTCGGCCGCCGGAGCAGACACATGCGCCTGAACTCCTTGAGCAGTCAGGCGCGCTGGCGTAGCGGCATCAACAATCGCGCGAATCCGATCGGGGCGAAAACCCGCGCTCCTCGAGGTGCCATCGTCAAGGATTGGAGCCTGCAGCAGTCCCTCGCTGCGCATCTGCTCGACGAGATCCGGGCGCCCGCTCAGGTCAATCACCTCATAGGTGATACCAGCGCGATCCAACGCCTGGCGTGTGAGACGACACGACGGGCAATTCGGCGTCGTGTAGATCGTAAGCGTCGGGGTATCCGGGGTAGGGTTCATCATGATTCCTCCTTCGCCCCTCCCCGTAACACCGTGAACGCACACGCCCCCCTTCCGCGTGGCCACGCCAATGTGGCATACTAAAGGGGAGCCGAACAGCGTCACCTGTCCGACTCCCCGGGTATCCGGGCTGGTCTCAGCGCCCGATGAGAGCGCTGAGCAGGAATGCAATCGCCCAGATCAGCTGCGGCAGTGTCGTTACCACTGCTACAGCGATCTGGGCTTTCTGCTTCCCATCCAGACCCGGCCGCCTCGAGTGAGGCGGCCGATGGCCTTTCGTCATCACCCAGTCACCTCCTCTCGTCGGTGTCAACTCCCCGGCAGGAATACTGCTGGTCCGGGGTCGACGCCGCGGAGGCCCCACAATTCTCTCACGCACACCCATCAACGGCACTGGCATCACATCCCATTGCTGGCAGTGCTGGCAATACCGACATTGCTGGCATTCAGCAGGGGAGTTAGATCCGCCTGAGGGTGCCGCGTCAACTGTCTTTCGGGGGAAATGGAATTGGAGACTTCCACGTGGCCGCTGTCCCATCAGGCCGAATCCAACGCACGCGGATAGCCCTCGATCCTGACGCTCCCAATGTTTCGGCATATAGGAAGGGGAGGGAAGCATTGGAATCGATGCTCCTCGATTCCAGGCCGTCATCAACCCTGAAGTAGACGTGCTCCGCGAGGCATTCAATTTCAACACCGTCGACGGTCTCCGCACCCGTGTTCACCAGCAGGTAAAGATCGCCGCTGGCCCAGCGCAACTCCCACGGTGGCGCTTGCTGCTGTTTTGCGACGGCATCTGCCACCACCTCCAGAGATTGGGCCACCTTCTCGGCTGTTTCTCTCTCTTCCTTCGACTTGCGTGCCTGAAACACCGAAACGACGGCGCAGGCAGCGGAGACAAGGCCACCTATGACTCCCAGTAGACTAAGGCATCCTTGAAAGTCCATGATCACCCTCTCTTCCTTTCCATCGAGGTTCTTCGATGGAAAGCACGTTGCTTGGAAACTAATCCTACCGTCGCCCCTTGGGAATCCTGTCTGCTGCAAGCGGCTCATATCTGCGCCCCCGCTTCTTTTCTGCCCGAGCGAGTGCAGCAGTCATTGCCTCGACGATCCACGCCTCGAATGAGGCAGGTCCCCCCTCGAGTACGCCGTCGATGTATGCCGCGCGACACCGGCCAGCAATGTCGGCACTCACTCGCGCGGTCACCTTGACAATACGCTCGTCCGTATCGCTGGCATTGCCAGCATTGCCAGCGTTGACGGCTTTGCTGGCGCGTGTGGCACGGCTGGTAGGTGTCGTCTCCTGTGGGGGTGTAATAACGGCGGCGGGACCCGTGCTGAGGTCTGACTTTATCGGTGTTGGCCTACGCGGAGTCATCGGCCGTTCTCCTCGAGGTTGGTGAGCATGGTTGCAGCGTGGTGCGCGTAAGTCTCCAACAACTCGGCGGGGGCGCCGGGGTACTCATCGAGGCCCATTTGGGCCTCCGCAGCGTCGGAGATCACCACGCGCCGAGGAATCGGAGGCTCGAACAGAGGAAGCCCCTTCGAGTTGCAGGCGTCTCGCACGTCATCAAGCCAATGAGAGCCAGCAACGGTACCCGCCTCATGCATGTTTACCAAGACCCCAACGACGCTGAGGGCCGAGTTGAGGTAATGGCGAACGACACCCACAGTGTCGAGCAGGTGCGCCAATCCCGTTGTCGACAGTAGCTTCGACTGAGTAACAATGAGTACACCGTCGGCCGCGGTCAGCGCATTCGAGGTCAGTAGGTCCAGGGCCGGTGCACAGTCGATCAGAACCACGTCGAAGTCCTCTTCGACAAGCGCGAGCTGTTCAGCGAGCCGCGCTTCGCGGCCAGGGCCAGCGATGACTAGCTCATCGCGCACAGCTGCCAAGGCCTCCCCTCCTGACGGGGCAAGGAACACGTGCTCCCACATTGACGTCGTAATGACGTCGGGGAGCGAAAGATCGGAGCGTGTAGACAGGGCGTTGGCTACACCAGCCTGATTCTCAACCAGCGGAGGGGAGGCGAGCAGAGAGCTGACGTTGGCCTGGGGATCCAGGTCGACAACCAGGACGCGGTGGCCGTCGTGGGCCAGGGCGTTGGCGAGGTGGAAGGTGGTCACTGTCTTGCCGACCCCACCTTTCTGATTGGCGATCGCGATGACATGCATGATGGTTTCTCGTTTCTCTGAAATCGTTGGGGCTGTTGGTGGCTGGCATTGCCAGCAATGCCAGCGTTGCCGGGATGTCTGGTTATGCTGGCGAGTGGATGCGGGTTGCTGCGAGAACTGCGTTGCGAGCTCGGGGGGATGGCGCGATGTAGCGGACGGTAGTCTGGAGCGATGCATGGCCCAGGAGTTCGCGCACAGTGAGCAGGTCATGCTCGGCCGAGTACGCCTTCGTTGCGTACCGATGGCGTAGCTTGTGCAGCGTCCATGTGCCAGGCAGAATACGGCGTCCGATCTGTGAGACGGAATTGGCGGCCATATGTCCGCCGCAGCGCCCAGGAAATGCGAACTGCCCCGTCGATGCGCATCTGTCAGTGATTGCTCGAGCCAGGTCAGCCGTGATCGGTACAGTTCTCGTCCGTCCCCCCTTCCCTCGCACGAAGAGGTTCCAGCCGTCAGCATCCTCGTATACATCACCGGCCTCGACCTGAGCGATCTCCACGCACCGCAGGCCAGCCTCGGCCGCCAACCGCAGAATGAGAGCATCACGTGGACTCGCACGATCAACACAGTCGACCAGGACGGAGTCAGGGATGGGGCGTGGGGCTCCTGAGGGGCGGCGTATGCGCGGGAGCACAGCGGCGATGTTGCCACAATGGGAAGTGGAGTCGAGCCATCCGAAGAACTTCCGGAACGTGCTGTAGTAGGCGTGTCTCGTTTCATTGGCCCATGTCCGCAGGCCACACCACTCCACCAAGGATCCTGGATCAAGATCTGTGGGAGATGTGTCGGGGAACGCGCGAGCCAGTTGCAGCACGTGGTTCCGTTTAGTGCGGATTGAGGTCGCAACGAGCCCCTGAGAGCGCAGGAAGACGATGAAGTTGTCAACGTGCTCCTCCCACATCAGAGGCGTCGGCAGTTCCAAGACATGATGACGGTGAGTGCTCATGGTCCTCAACGTTTCCATCTACGCGGAAATGACAGGACCCAGCGTTCGCTGCTGGCAATAGTGGTGATGCTGGCTTAGCTGGCAGTGCCGGTAATGCTGGCATACATGACAATGCTGGCAAACAGGTAAGTACGTCGAGGATTGCCAAGGTCGCCAGTAAAGAAATATGAAGGAAAGTCAAGGCGTATCCGTGGGTCGTCGGTTCAAGCCCGACTTGGGGCACCAATGCATCGGCGTCTCGCTGCCGCCCGGCGGGTTTGAAAGGCGCCGGGATCCAGCCGCCGTTCCCGTCGGGGGTGGGCATGAGGTCCGCGGGCTCGATGTCAACGTGAGCTGCCAATAGTGGTCGCTCGTACGCGTTGGTTCCCTAGCTGGTCTCTCCAAGTTTGACGCACCACAGGTCTTTGCTGCGCGCGTAGATGAGAGTGGCGAGCGTTTCGATGGGGCCGTCAGTAGTAAGGTCTGCGAAATCCTCGGCGATTCTACCTGTTATGTAGCCGATCATGACATCATCGTGATAGATAGAAAGATCGGGGGTGATGACAACCCGGAGTCTGTGTCGGGAGCCGCCGGTGGCACCAAGTCGATCAGCAACATTGATGAGGATGTGTTGGGTGGTCTCGATACCGGCTATCCAGCAATTTGGGATATCGAGCGCGTTCACGTACCGCGCGTAGCTGGCACCAAGCGCACCGTCGTCGCTGTTATCAATGGCGGCGTTCGTATCGATATTGTCGATAATTTCTTTCGTTTCGCGAAGCGCCTGGACCGTAGAAGGTAGTTCTCGGCGTGCTTCCAGCTCGCCGATAGTGTCGATGAATGCACGAACGAGCCGTGCTAAGAAGACATGAACGTCGCCGTCATTTCCAAGGCGTGCTAGTTCCTTATTAACTCGCTCCTCGAAACGTGTCGTGATGGGTCCATTACTCACTTCTGGGATCCTCTCATCTGGGATTCGAAAGACTGATGGATGGCGCTTGTATAACCAACACTCATAGTTTCTCCTCTCGGCTGTGAGAGAAGTGTGTCTATCCGTTTTGTGAGCGTATCAAACTGTCTTGATGCGCCCAGTAATACCCTGACCGTGTACGGGGTGTCCATTGACCTGTGCTGCCAGGTGGTGCACGTATGCCATCGTAAAACGCGGAAAGTAAACCTGTGCACCGAGTTCTGTCAGGTGTACCGCGTGGTCGTAGTAGTGGCTGGGTGTCTCTCTGGGTATTGTCAAGTAACTACGAACCGCTTATCGGGCCTGTCGCGTATGGTGGTGATATCTGTAGCTGTCCGTTGAAGTAATAGCCCACGCGCGTCGCAAGTGCTGCGGCGCGGGCAGGCTGCTCAGATGTGGGTCGCCGGTTCAAGCCCGACTTGGGGCACCATCACCTCGTCACCTCATCAGTGCAACCGTGTCGGACGATTTCTACACAAGGCTGCATAGAGCACATGGTCGCCCTGTACGCGACGAAGGGGGCGTTAGTCCGTCGGTGAGTGTGTCTTACGTTACGAACCTGGCAGTGCGCCGACATTCACGGCTGTCACGAACATCCACACGCAGACGAAGGCTGCTACCGAGGACGCCACGAAAGCTGCGATCGCTGCACCAATATGAAAGCCGACGGACGGATTCATGCGTCTGACGCACACGACGTAGAGGGCATGGATCAAGCAATTCCACCACAGAGTCCCCAGAAACAGGAATGGCATGATCAGAGACTTGGGGGCACCATGGTCGACTGCCTGTTCGTAGAGCCGCACAATGGCGACAGTAACGGCCGCAAGAAGCGCCAGACTCGGCAGCGCCCACAAGCGCCACCACCTCCAATGCCACCCGTTGTCCTTCGGCATAGTTACAGCGCCATGGGTGCGCCATGGGTTCACTGGGTCGTTCGCGCCCGGGTAAACGATCGGTTCGAGGTAGCTTAAATCCTCGTGTGTAGGTGCTGGTGATGCGACGGGTGTTGGCTCAGCTGCGTGTGCGCGGCCCCGTTCCTCCTCGAGAGCCATGATCACTGCCCACTCCTCGTCAATCGACAAGGCGCGAGGTGCCGCTGGGTCACCGCCAACCCGTGAGGGGGTGGGCGGGCTTGGTTCGCGGTGAGATTCGTCGTCGATGCTCATACCTTAATAGTGCCCCGTTGCGTATACATCTGCGTCCATCTCGCTCAGGCGTGCGAATCGGTCACGATGTCATAGCCTGTCACTGTGGAGCCTCACAATGTTCCTTTCCGCGTGCCTGTGCGACTGACGCATCCTCAACGGGGTTGAGCAACGTCATCTGCTGGACTTTCGTAGTGTCCGAGTTTCGGGGTTTCCGGGCTCGTATTACTGATGTGCGTTACCTATCCGGGTGTGCGTTACCTATCCGGGTGTGCCCGCACTCGGGACCTGAGGGACGAGTGCGAAACGCTGTGGTGCATATTCATATGGCGATGACTCATGAGTCATGGGTATGAATTCCTGTATGGTTCGACAGTGCCAACTAGTATCGGCACCGCCACCCAAGCCCGGGTTCCGCCGCCGTCGCGCCTGACGAACGAGCTGGCTACGGCCTCGTTCCGTGAAACCCTGCACATATCACACGCTGCCTTGACTCGCGATGCGACTCACGGTAGCCTGAGTATTTGCGCCTTATCATGCCCGAGGTGACCCGTATCCAGCCGTCGTAACAGGCGCTTGACGGACCAGGACGCGTCAGATAATGGGTGATAAGGCAGCGTGCGCACCGTTCATGCAGGGAAGGATCCCCTTTGGCTGCCAACAGCACCGCCAAACAGCCCAAGCACCGCGTCTCGTTCGCCAAGCTTCGTGAACCCCTCCAGGCCCCCAATCTGCTGGGCCTGCAGGTCGAAAGCTTCGACTGGCTGCTGGGCAACGACGCGTGGAAGGCCCGCGTCGAAGCCGCTCAGGCATCGGGCCGTAACGACGTTCCGGACGTCTCCGGCCTCGAAGAAATCTTCCACGAGATTTCCCCCATCGAGGACGTCGCAGGCACCATGAGCCTGTCGTTCCACGACCACCGCCTCGAATCCCCCAAGTACTCCATGGAGGAAGCCAAGGCGAAGGACTACACGTACTCCGCACCGATGTACGTGACCGCCGAGTTCATGAACTATGAGACCGGCGAAATCAAGTCCCAGACCGTGTTCATGGGCGACTTCCCGCTCATGACCCCCCGCGGCACCTTCATCATCAACGGCACCGAGCGTGTCGTCGTCTCCCAGCTCGTGCGTTCCCCCGGCGTGTACTTCGAGAAGCTCTCGGACCGCTCGTCGGACAAGGAAACCTTCGGCGCGAAGGTCATCCCCTCCCGCGGCGCATGGCTCGAGTTCGAGATCGACAAGCGCGACGCCGTCGGCGTGCGCATCGACCGCAAGCGTAAGCAGTCGGTGACCCACTTCCTCAAGGCCGTCGGCATGACCGAATCCGAGATTCGCGACACCTTCGCCGACTACCCCGTCCTCCTCGAGACCCTCGAGAAGGACACGGTCGCCACGCAGGAAGAGGCCCTGCTCGACATCTACCGCAAGCTGCGCCCCGGCGAGCCCGCGAACGTCGACGCCGCCCAGACGCTGCTCAACAACTTCTACTTCGACTCTCGTCGCTACGACCTCGCCAAGGTCGGCCGCTACAAGATCAACAAGAAGCTGGCCATCGAAGCCGACCCCAAGGCCTCGACCCTGTCCCTCGAGGACATCGTCGCGACCGTCAAGTACCTGCTCGCCCTGCACCAGGGCGACAAGACCTTCGCCGGCACCCGTCATGGCGAGCCGGTCGAGGTCCGCGTTGAGGTCGACGACATCGACAACTTCGCCAACCGTCGCATCCGCGCCGTCGGCGAGCTCATCCAGGGTCAGGTCCGCACCGGCCTGGCCCGCATGGAGCGCACCGTGCGCGAGCGCATGACCACCCAGGAGACGGACTCGATCACGCCCCAGACGCTGATCAACATCCGCCCCGTCGTGGCCGCGATCAAGGAGTTCTTCGGAACCTCCCAGCTCTCGCAGTTCATGGACCAGAACAACCCCCTCGCCGGCCTGACCCACAAGCGTCGTCTCTCGGCCCTGGGCCCCGGCGGTCTGTCCCGTGACCGCGCGGGCATGGAAGTTCGAGACGTCCACCCCTCGCACTACGGCCGTATGTGCCCGATCGAGTCCCCTGAAGGCCCGAACATCGGCCTCATCGGCTCGCTCGCGACCTTCGCGCGCATCAACCCCTTCGGCTTCATTGAGACGCCCTACCGCGTCGTCAAGGACGGCAAGGTCACCGACGAAATCCGCTACCTCACCGCGGACGACGAGAAGGGCCACTACATCGCCCAGGCCTCGTCGCCCCTCGAGGCCGACGGTTCCTTCGCCGAGCACGACGTCCTGTGCCGTGTCGCCGGCGACGACCCGACCCTGATCGCCCGCGATCGCGTCGACTACATGGACGTCTCCGCACGTCAGATGGTGTCCGTCGCCGCGGCGTTCATTCCCTTCCTCGAGCACGACGACGCTAACCGAGCCCTCATGGGCGCGAACATGCAGCGTCAGGCCGTGCCGCTGCTCACCACGGAAGCCCCGCTGGTCGGCACCGGCATGGAGATGCGCGCCGCGCACGACTCCGGCGAAATGATCCTCGCCGCGCACTCCGGCGTCGTCTCCGAGGTCTCCGCGGACCTGATCGTCGTCTCCACGGACGAGGGCGGCCGCGACTCCTACCGCCTCGAGAAGTTCGAGCGCTCCAACCCCGGTAACTGCACCAACCAGCGCGTTATCGTGGACGAGGGCGACCGCGTCGAGGTCGGCGACGTCCTGGCCGACGGCCCCGCCACCTCCAACGGTGAGGTCGCGCTCGGCAAGAACCTCCTCGTCGCCTACATGTCGTGGGAAGGCCTCAACTACGAGGACGCCATCATCCTGAGCCGTCGCGTCGTGGAAGAGGACATCCTCACCTCGATCCACATCGAGGAGTACGAGGTCGACGCCCGCGAGACCAAGCTCGGTGAGGAAGAGATCACCCGCGACATCCCCAACGTCTCCGAGGAATCCCTCGCTGACCTGGACGAGCGCGGCATCATCCGCATCGGCGCCGAGGTCACCGCCGGCGACATCCTCGTCGGTAAGGTCACCCCGAAGGGCGAGACCGAGCTGACCTCCGAAGAGCGCCTCCTGCGCGCCATCTTCGGTGAGAAGGCCCGCGAGGTGCGCGACACCTCCCTGCGCGTCCCCCACGGCGAAGAGGGCATCGTCATCGGCGTCCGCGAATTCAACGACGACGAAGACGACCTCAACCCCGGCGTCCGCCAGACCGTGCGCGTCTACGTCGCCCAGCGACGCAAGATCACGATCGGCGACAAGATGGCCGGCCGCCACGGTAACAAGGGCGTCGTGTCCAAGATCCTCCCGGTCGAAGACATGCCCTTCCTCGCCGACGGCACGCCCGTCGACATCATCCTCAACCCGCTGGGTGTCCCCGGCCGAATGAACGTCGGCCAGGTGCTCGAGTACCACCTCGGTTGGCTCGCCCACCAGGGCT
>CAUSHZ010000012.1:0-39491 GCA_963531605.1 uncultured Actinomyces sp. | reverse complement strand
GCCAGGAATACCTCGGCGGCTACATCACCGAAAAAGCGCTGAGTATTGACAACCTGTTCGTGTTCGTCATCATCCTCTCGACCTTCCGCGTACCCAGAAAGAACCAGCAGGAGGTCCTGCTCGCCGGCATCATCATCGCGCTGGTTCTGCGCCTCATCTTCATTCTCGCGGGCGCCGCGCTTATCGAAAACTTCTCGTGGGTCTTCTACCTGTTCGGCGCGTGGCTGCTGTGGACGGCGATCAGCCAGGTCCGCGAAGGCTCCAGCGATGACGACGACGAGGAGTACCGCCCGCCGTCGATCGTGCGCTGGGTGTCCAAGGTTGTCCCCGTCACCGATGGCTTTATCGGCTCGCGTATGCTCTACCGCCACGGCGGCCGCACCTACATCACGCCGATGCTCCTGTGCGTCATCGCGATCGGCACCGCTGACGTCATGTTCGCCGTCGATTCGATCCCCGCGATCTACTCGCTGACCTCGGAGGCGTACCTGGTGTTTGCTGCCAACGCGTTTTCGCTGCTTGGCCTGCGCCAGCTCTACTTCCTCATTGATGGTCTGCTCGACCGCATCGTGTTCCTCCACTACGGCCTGGCCGCGATTCTGGGCTTTATCGGCTTCAAGCTCATCAACCACGCGCTGCACACCAACGAGCTGCCCTTCATCAATGGGGGGCACGAGGTGTCCGCGATCCCCGAGCCGTCGATCGCGTTTTCGCTGGGCTTTATCGTCGTGACGATCCTGATCACGGTCATCGCCTCTCTCGCGGTTTCCGGGAAACGGCGCGCGTGACAGGCTCCGACCATGGGAGAGCGCTAAAATTCCATGGTCGGATAGTTAAGAGGTACTCATGGTTGTTCACCCGTGGGCGTGGGGCATTTTGGCCCTCGTTGCCGTCGGTCTGGTCGCGCTCGATTTCCTCGGGCATGCCCGTCGTCCCCATCCGCCGACGGCTGCCGAGGCAGCCCGCTGGACGCTGTTCTACGTGGGATTGGCAGCCATCTTTGGCGTCGGAATCTGGCTGACGAACGGGTGGCTCTACGCCCAGGAGTTCTACGCGGGATGGGCGATGGAATGGTCGCTGTCCGTGGACAACCTCTTCGTGTTCATCCTGATTCTGAGAGCATTTAGGGTGCCGCGAGAAAACCAGCAGAAGGCGCTGCTCTTCGGCATCGTCATCGCGCTGCTGCTGCGCCTCGTGTTCATTCTGCTGGGTGCCGCGCTCGTCTCGCGCTTCTCCTGGGTGTTCTTCATTTTTGGTGTATGGCTGCTGTGGACGGCGTTCTCGCAGGTCAAGGAGACCGCGACCGGCGGCGGAGACGACGAGGAGTACGAGGAGAACGCGTTTATCCGCGTCGTGCGCCGCGTCCTTCCCATCACGGACGGCTTCATCGGCGACCGCATGCTGTACCGTCACGGCGGACGCACGTACCTCACCCCGCTGTTCGTCGTCGTGCTGGCGCTGGGATCCGCCGACCTCATGTTTGCCTTCGACTCGATTCCCGCGATCTTCGGCATTACTTCGCAGGCATTCTTGGTGTTCGCGTGCAACGTGTTCGCGCTCATGGGTCTGCGCCAGCTGTTCTTCCTCGTGGACGCTCTCCTCGGCAAGCTTGTGTACCTGGGTTACGGCCTCGGCGTGATCCTGAGCTTCATCGGCATCAAGCTGATTCTCGAGGCCCTGCACGCCAATAAGCTTCCGTTTATCAACGGCGGTCGAGGAGTCGAGTGGGCACCGGAGATTTCGGTGTCCGTGTCGCTCGGCGTCATCGTCGTGACTCTGATGATCACCGTGATCGCGTCGCTGGTTCGCAGCGCCATGGACGAGGAGGGTGCCGATGAGCGCTGACAGCCTGACGATTGATGAGCATGGCCTGAGCGCCGCCGAGGTCGCCGAGCGCGTCGCCCGCGGTGCGGTCAACCGGGTGAAGGACCGCACGTCTCGCTCGGTGGCGTCGATTATTCGAGAGAACGTGCTGACGCTGTTTAACGCGATCATCGTCGCGGCGTCGGTCATCGTGCTGCTATTCGGCGACCTGCGTGACGGCATTTTCGGTGGCGTCATGATCATCAACGCGGTCATCGGCATCGTGTCTGAGCTCCGTGCCAAGCGAACCCTCGACTCCCTTGCCATCGTCGATGCTCCGCAGGCGACCGTCCTGCGCGACGGCAGCCTGTCGGTCGTGCCTGCACGCGATGTCGTGCTCGACGACGTCATCGATCTGACGCTCGGCGATCAGGTGAGTGTGGACGGCACGGTCCTGTCCTCGGCGGGCCTCGAGATCGACGAGTCGCTGCTGACAGGCGAGTCGCGCCCCGTGAAGAAGAAGCAGGGCGATCAGCTGCTGGCAGGTACGAGCGTCGTCGCGGGTGCTGGCCGCATGGTGGCCACGGCCGTGGGCGAGCGCGTCTACGCGCAGGGGTTGTCCGAGCAGGCGCGCGCCTTTACGCGCACGGTCTCCGAAATCCAGACGTCGATCAACCGGGTGCTGCAGGTCGTTTCCGTCATGCTGCTTCCCATCGTTGTCTTGACCTTCTACTCGCAGAATCGGATCGCTGGCGGCCAAGGAGGAGACTGGCGCGAGGCCCTCGTCCTCTCGGTCGCCTCGGTGATCGGTATGATCCCGCAGGGCCTGGTGCTCCTGACGTCCATGAACTTCGCGATCGGCTCGGCGACGCTGGCACGCCGCGGTGTGCTCGTTCAGGAACTCCCCGCCGTCGAGGTCCTCGCGCGTGTGGACTGCCTGTGCCTCGACAAGACGGGTACGCTGACCACCGGCGGCATTCGCGTCCGCGGCGTCGAGGTCGTCTCCGGTGACGAGGCCTCGGTGCTCCGCGCTCTGGCGAGTGCGGCAAGTGATCGTACCAACGCGACGGCGGAGGCCATTTGGGTGCACCTTGGCGAGTCTGAGCGCTCGGGTGCCGCTGAGCGCATCGAGTGGTCCGTCCCCTTCTCTTCGGCCCGCAAGTGGAGCGCGTGGGGGAGCGGGCGCGAGTCCTGGATTCTGGGTGCCCCCGAGTTCATCATTGACGAGGCGTCGGCTGCCAATGCGGAGCTCCTCGCGAAGGTCCGTGGCATCGCTGCGGAAGGTTCCCGCGTGGTGGCCCTCGTCCACGCCGACGAGGCTGTGGCCGACGATGAGCTTCCCGCGACCCGTACGGTTGCCGCTCTCGTGGTCCTTGAGGAGGATCTGCGCCCCGACGCAGCCGAGACTCTCGACTACTTCCGATCCCAGGATGTGCACGTGCGCGTCATCTCGGGCGACAACCCGACAACGGTGGGCGCGCTGGCCGCGCAGGCGGGCCTGACCGCGCCCGATGGCTCGCCCGCGCGTCTCATGGATGCACGCGACCTGCCCGAAGACCTGACCTCCGAGGCGTTCATTGATGCGATCGAGAATCATGACGTGTTTGGGCGCGTGACTCCCGAGCAGAAGCGTGCGATGGTTGGAGCCCTGCAGGCGCGCGATCACTGCGTGGCCATGACGGGTGACGGCGTGAATGACGCCCTCGCGCTCAAGGACGCAGATCTGGGTATCGCGATGGGTAACGGCACGCAGGCCACGAAGGCGGTCGCGCAGATCGTCCTCGTGGACTCGAAGTTCTCGGTGCTGCCGGGTGTCCTGTCGGAGGGTCGCCGCATCATCGCCAACATGGAACGCGTCTCGTCGCTGTTCCTGGCCAAGACCACCTACGCCGCCGTCCTCGTCATCGTGACGGCCCTGGTCGGCTGGCGCTACCCGTTCCTGCCGCGCCAGTTCAGCTACATCGATTCGCTGACCATCGGTATTCCCGCGTTCTTCCTGGCGCTGTGGCCGAACCCGCGCCGCTACGTGCCGGGCTTCTTGAAGCGCACGCTGTCGCTTGCAATCCCGACGGGCATCATCCTGGCAGCTGCCGCACTCACCGCCTTCGGGATCGTCGATGGCCCGCCGCAGGCGCGCGAGTCCACGGCCGCTATTCTTGCCCTCATGCTGGGTGCCATCTGGCTGCTCGTCATCACCTCGCGTCCGCTGTCGACCTGGAAGTGGGTACTGCTGGTGAGCGTCATTTCCGCGACCGTGGGCGGCGTGCTGATTCCGCCCGTGCGCCACTTCTTCTCGATGGTTGCGCCGTCCGGTTACGAGTGGCTCGTCATCGTCTGCGTCGGTGCCTGTGCCGCCCTCCTCGTTGAGGTCGCTCAGCGCATCTTCTACGCACGCCAGTTTGCACGTTCCTTGGAGGGCTGAGGGCGTGTAAGCAAGCGATGTTATCTTGGTTATTCCGAGAAATCGTTTTGAAAATGAAGGATTCAAGTAAACTATGCGTTTCATCTCCTTATACTCAGGTGCAGGTGGACTCGACTTAGGTTTCGCTAAAGCCGGCTTTATACCGGTGTTCTCAGCTGACATAAATCAAGATGCGGTCGAGACGTATAGAACAATATCCAAAGTGGTGCAGGGTAAGTGGAAAAACGCAGCTGTTTTATTTGAAAACTGTGACGTCCGTTGCGGGGATGTGTTGGACGAATCAAAAGACCTCTCCGCAGGCGACGCTGAGATTGTCATCGGTGGGCCTCCCTGCCAAGGATTTTCTGTAGGTGGAAAGATGGACCCGGAGGATCTGCGAATCCGGGAAGTGTTCCATTTTCTCAATGTCGTCAAGCGAGTGCGACCATTTGTCTTTGTGATGGAAAATGTAGAAGCGCTAGCGACGAATGTAAAATGGACTCACATTCGTGAAAAAATGGAACAAGAGGTTTCGGGAATCTATCATACAAATATTCATATTTTGAACGCTGCTGACTACGGGGTGCCGCAGCTGAGAAGACGCATGTTCTTCGTTGGAATGATCGGTGCGGACGCCTCCTACGCTGAAAGGCTTAAGGAAATGGTGATGAGTCCAATTACTTCCGGCGATGCGTTGAGAACGTTGCCAAAGTTTGGTCAAGTCGGTAACAAGGATTGTGGAAGCGCTCAGATTGTGCCCGCAAAGAATCCGATCCTACGAAAATCCCCCTATTCAGGAATGCTATTCAATGGACATGGTAGGGTAATTAATCTATCCGAGCCTGCGCCAACAATTGTTGCTTCTCTTGGTGGAAATCGGACACCGATTGTCGACGAGAAGGCGTTGCGCGATGGTGCTGAACCATGGATATTGCAGTACCATGAGGAGCTCCAAAAGCATCCGCACGAACGCTACGAGCAAATGCTTGCAGACTCACCGTTGCGCAGGATTACCGTCGAAGAAGCGGCGTGTCTTCAGTCGTTTCCCGACGATTTGAAATTTGCGGGGTATAGATCTTCGCGGTATAGTCAGATCGGCAATGCTGTCCCGCCCATGTTGGCATATGCGTTAGCGGATGCGATAATGGCGGATCTTAAGTGAAATTTGTTGATCTGCAGGCGGAAGTAAGAGCTCCTTTAATAATTGAGATATACGTAGCGTAATTTGGAATCTTCGTAAGATCCAAGTGTTGAGCAGCTAGTGTCAATCTGATTCTGTCGATGAATGAATGTGTTGCCATCAATGAGAATTCTTCTCGTGCATCATCTGTTGCTTCGTATGGTGTTGCGAGGCAGGGAATTCCGGGACATCCTTGGTTTAGCAGGCCGTTCCAGTGTAGTGCCGCCGCTTCATTAATTTTTTCACTCCATCTATGAGGTGGGCTTACCGTACATTGAATAATCTGTACTAGTTCGCGGGACCTGCGGTCGCCCCAAAAGTGGCCGGCAAGTATGTCGGCACCGCCGTCTTTAATGCCAGGGCGTACTTTTGTTCTCGGATTAGGAACGCCGAGGTTGAGGCTATGGAGCGTGTGCTGCAAGCGATTGAAGAATTTACTTGATCCTGCTCCTGTGCCAATCTGGGCGCAATCGTAACCGAGGTTCCTTAAGCAGTGTAGGACAATGGATTCAAAAAATAGGCGCAGCGTGTTGTGTTCTCTGGGTGTTACGTTAGAAAATGTATTTTTTCTTCCGTATCCTTCTATTGCGCACAGCATAAGAAGGTGTGCGTATAGTGCCTTGTGAAAGTCATTGTGAATAAAACGTATCGTTGCCGAATCTTCTGATATCTCGAAAGGGTAGGTGTTGCCTAGAATGGAACTTCTGTCATTGAGTTGCTCTAATAGTAATTCGATGTGGTCTGATTGTAACTCGTCGCCATCGTTAGAATCGTCATCTTCATTCGAGTCGTCTTTTGTTCCGGATGAGGCAGTATTTGCTACTTCGGTCCGGGTGCTCGGTGGGTTTAGTGAAAGTCCAGCCTCTTCCCATATTGTAATCATGTTTCGGAGGTTAATTGGCTCGTTATTTCCGCAATTTGATAGCAATATGCAGGTGCACTCGATCCAGTCAAGGATCGGCGTTCTACCTAGTTCCGGTGCTGCTGCGTCGTTCCAATCGACAGGGTCTAAGATTACAGTGGGATCGCCTAGCATCATAATCGTATTTCGTAGCTATTGGTGTTGTTTAGAATGTATCGAATGCCAGTGTTGATTTGCTCTGTTATTAGGGACAACTGATTTGCCAATGTCTGAGTTTTTTCATCAACCTCAGATGGGTCCTCAATGGCTTCGCGCACAAGTTTCAACTGTTCGATTGTTGTCCGTAGAATTGCATTTGCTTTGAGTCCTTTAGCGATGGCGACCGCTGTTTCGAAATTCCTGTACTCGCGTAGGTGTTGCAAAGCTTCGGTATTACTAAGTACCTCTGCATAGTCCGCAACTTGGCGGCTGTCAGTTATGACAGCCTTTCGTGTTGCTTGTCCATCGGGTCCATATTCTGGTGTTAGGTCTTTTAGCAGGCCGCTGAGCTTTTCTCCGTCAATATCTTTCAGGGCTTCGTCGATGCTTTTTGCTGACTTCCGATGATCACGTGAAAAGCCGATATGGTCAAGGACTGCCAGGTTGTTGTTCAGTCGCGACCAAACGCCGAATCGCTTAGAAAGAATATAACTTGTTTCGCGATTTAGTTTGAACACATCGCGCGCCTCGCGAAGAATGGAGTATTGAAGATACTGATTCATTACACCGGCTCGGTTTGAACCAATTTCTCTACCTATGATGTAAAATGGGTCCTCTGTAGAATCCGTATTATTTTCCATCCAACTTTTGACGCGTTGCCAGACGTATCTAGCTTTCGCGGAAGGGAGCCACTGTTTTGGTCCGTTTATGTGTCGGAATCCGAGGTAAGGTGCAAGCGACTCGCGATCATCAACGAAAATTACTGGAATCTCGAACAGCTCGTCGAGGCGTTCCTCGTCACTCGTTCCGGCATCAAACGTCGCAATCCCTGCAGCTTGTGCTTCGTCGTCGTGATGCAGGTATTTAAGCGCAGCTAACCTTCGATTTCCTTCAAGGACGACATTGTTTTGACGGTTGACGATCAGAGCTTCGGAAGTGAAAAAGCCGTTCTCTAGGTAGCTTTGTGCAAGCTCGTTAAGATCGTACTCCCGTTCGAACAGCTCGAGTAACTCGACGGTGCTCGCTCCCATCTTCTCCTCTGGTAAACGAGGGTTCTGCGGATCGAGCTTGAGTTGTGTGTAAGGGACGTACTCAATCTGAGCTTTCATTGCTTATCTCGCCCTATTCGTTGTTGTTTTCTATTTCGTAGTTCAGAATGCCCGGATGACGGGGTTCCACTCGCGGATGAGGCGTGCTTGAATGACCTCGGCGACGTAGAAGGGATCCTCGTTGAGGATGCGCTCGACGTCGGCCTGGCTCTCGGCGTTGATGAGGATCAGGGCACCGGGGATCTCGCCAACGAGGGGACCGGACGCAATGTTGATTCCCTGCTCGAGCAGGCCGGAGAGGAACGCGCGGTGCGTCGGGCGAACCTCGTCCATCGTCTCCGTCATTGAAGGGTTGTACACGTATTCAACTGCATAAAAGGCCATACCCCTAAGAGTAGCTTTCATCAGCGCATTTTCATAGGGGGGCGGCTAGGATCGAGGGGTGCATGACAAGCTAATCATTCAGGGTGCCCGTGAACACAACCTCAAGGACGTGAACCTCGAGCTGCCCCGAGACTCCATGATCGTCTTCACCGGCCTGTCCGGATCCGGTAAGTCCTCCCTCGCATTCGACACGATCTTCGCCGAGGGACAGCGCCGCTACGTGGAGTCACTGTCCTCCTACGCGCGCCAGTTCCTCGGGCAGATGGACAAGCCCGACGTGGACTTCATCGAGGGCCTGTCTCCCGCCGTCTCCATCGACCAGAAGTCGACCTCGCGCAACCCGCGCTCGACCGTCGGCACGATCACGGAGATTCACGACTACCTGCGTCTGCTCTACGCCCGCGCGGGCGTGGCGCACTGCCCCGAGTGTGGCGCCCGCATCCAGGCCCAGACTCCCCAGCAGATCGTCGACCGAGTTCGCACAATGGACGAGGGCACGCGCTTCCAGGTGCTCTCCCCGGTCGTGCGCGGCCGTAAGGGCGAGTACCAGGACCTCATCGACGAGCTGCGCTCCGAGGGCTATACCCGCGCGATCATCGACGATGAAATGGTGCGCCTCGAAAACGCCCCCAAGCTGGAGAAGAAGCTCAAGCACACAATCGAGGTCGTTGTTGACCGCCTCGTCGTTCGCGAGGGTATGCGCCAGCGCCTGACCGATTCTGTCGAGACCGCCCTGCGCCTGTCGGACGGCCTCGTCGTCATCGACTGCGTCGACCTGGACGCCGATGATCCTGAGCGCCGTCGCCGCTTCTCCGAGAAGCGTGCGTGTCCCAACGACCACCCGCTGATGCTCGACGAGATCGAGCCGCGCACCTTCTCCTTCAACGCACCCTATGGTGCCTGCCCGGATTGCTCGGGCCTCGGCTTCCGCCTCGAGGTCGATCCCGAGCTGGTCGTCCCCGACGAGGAACTCTCCCTCGCTGACGGTGCGGTCATTCCCTGGAACTCGAACTTCAAGTACCACAAGAAGCTCCTCGAATCCCTCTCCAAGGAGCTGGGCTTCGCGATGGGGACGCCCTGGAAGTCGTTGCCGAAGAAGGTCAAGGACGCCATCTTGTATGGCAAGGACTACGAGGTCACCGTCAGATTCCGCAACCGCTGGGGTCGCGAGCGCTCCTACTCGACGGGCTTCGAAGGCGCCGTCAACTACATTGAGCGCAAGCGCGAGGAGACCGAGTCCGCGGCAGTGTCCGAAAAGCTCGACTCCTACATGCGCGAGATTCCGTGCCCGACATGCCACGGCGCGCGCCTCAAGCCCGAGGTTCTGGCCGTACGCATCGGCGACAAGTCGATCGCGGAGCTCTCCGACATGTCGATCGCGGACGCTCGCGCGTTCCTCGCGGACGTCGAGCTTGAGCAGCGCGCCCGCTCGATCGCCGCGCCCATCCTCACCGAGATTGAGGCTCGCCTGGCCTTCCTCGTCGACGTCGGCCTCACCTACCTGACGCTGTCGCGCGGTGCCGGAACCCTTTCGGGCGGCGAGGCGCAGCGTATCCGCTTGGCCACGCAGATCGGTTCGGGCCTCGTCGGCGTCCTCTACGTCCTCGACGAG
The DNA here is from genome assembly GCA_963531605.1 of uncultured Actinomyces sp. Lineage (GTDB taxonomy): Bacteria > Actinomycetota > Actinomycetes > Actinomycetales > Actinomycetaceae > Pauljensenia. The sequence goes on along the minus strand of CAUSHZ010000012.1, from coordinate 30,002 downwards.
CCCTCGATCGGCCTGCACCAGCGCGACAACCGCAAGCTCATCGCCACCCTCGAGCGCCTGAGGGATCTGGGCAACACGCTCATCGTCGTCGAGCACGACGAGGAGACGATGGAGGCCGCCGACTGGATCGTCGACATCGGCCCGGGTGCGGGAGAAACCGGCGGCTGGGTCGTGCACTCGGGCCCGCTGTCGGAGCTGCTGACAAACCGCAAGTCGCTGACGGGCCAGTACCTGTCGGGCAAGCGCCGCATCGTCCTGCCTCCGACCCGACGCCCGATCGACAAGAAGCGCGTGGTCACCGTCAAGGGCGCGCGTGAAAACAACCTGAAGAACGTCGACGTGTCCTTCCCGCTCGGCGTGTTCACTGCCGTCACCGGAGTGTCCGGTTCGGGTAAGTCGACGCTGGTCAACGGCATCCTGTATCGCACCCTGGCCTCGCGCCTCAACGGCGCGCGCATGGTGCCCGGCCGTCACCGCACGATCACGGGCATCGAACAGCTCGACAAGGTCGTGCACGTGGACCAGAGCCCGATTGGCCGGACGCCGCGCTCGAACCCGGCGACCTATACGGGCGTGTGGGACCAAATCCGCAAGCTTTTCGCCGAGACGCAGGAGGCGAAGGTGCGCGGCTACGGCCCGGGACGCTTCTCCTTCAACGTCAAGGGTGGACGCTGCGAGTCTTGCAAGGGTGATGGCACCCTGAAGATCGAGATGAACTTCCTGCCCGACGTGTACGTGCCCTGCGAGGTCTGCCACGGTGCTCGCTACAACCGCGAGACCCTCGAGGTGGAGTACAAGGGCAAGACCGTCGCCGACGTGCTCGACATGCCGATCGCCGAGGCCGCACAGTTCTTCGCGCCGATCTCGCGCATCGCCCGCCACCTCAACACGCTCGTCGAGGTGGGCCTGGGCTATGTGCGCCTCGGCCAGAGTGCGACGACTCTGTCGGGCGGCGAGGCCCAGCGCGTGAAGCTGGCCTCCGAGCTGCAGCGACGCTCGACCGGCCGCACGGTCTACGTGCTCGACGAGCCCACGACCGGCCTGCACTCCGAAGACATCCGTAAGCTGCTCCTGGTCCTGCAGTCGCTCGCTGACAAGGGCAACACTGTCATTGTCATCGAGCACAACCTGGACGTCATTAAGAGCGCCGACTGGATCATCGACATGGGTCCCGAGGGCGGTGCCGGCGGTGGTACGGTCGTCGCGCAGGGAACGCCCGAGGAGGTTGCGAAGGTAGAGGATTCCTTTACCGGCCAGTACCTCGCCGAGGTTCTGGCGAAGGAAGCCGCGCGAGACGCCGCGAGTTCGCAGAAGTGATGGTTAGTATGGATCTCATGAATCCGATGTACGGCCTCTACGGCTTCTCTCACTTCTGGCCCGCATGGGTCAACCTCATTGTCGTGGCGCTCATGGTGGTGTCTGGCGGCCTCGTCTTGAAGGCACTCGTTGCGCATGCAGCGGGGCGAAGCCGCGTCTATGGACTAGGCTGCGGTTTTGTCGCCGGCCTTGGCAACTTGTGCCTGAGCGTTCTGGCTCACGCGGAGGCTCGCCACACGTGGCAGCTGGGGACGGTCATCGCAATCTATGCGGTCGCGGTCGTGTTCCTGATCATGACACTCGTGTCCCTGTGGAGCGCTGAATCAGGTGGCTTCGTGTGGGCACGTGCGTTCCACACGTTCCTTATGATCGGCGTGGTCGCGTCGGCGGCCATGGAAATCTCGCGACGGATGCTCTATTGGATCCCGATGCCGGTCATCGGAGTCATCTTCCTTCTTGCACTCTTTGCGGCTTTTGTCGTCGGACGCAACACGGCCGACGAATAGTCGCTCCGAGACGTACCAAGCGGCCCCGACCTCGTCGTTGAACGAGGCCGGGGCCGCTTCGCGTCTACGGAGAGTCCGTGCGGGGCGTGGGGCTACTCCTGGTTCTTCGAGGCCTCGCCCGACGCGTAGAGGGCGTCGACCTCGTCGGCGTAGTCGGCCAGGACGCGGCGGCGCTTGAGCTTGAGGGAGGGCGTCATGTAGCCGTTTTCCACGGTGAAGGCCGCATTGACGATGCGGTAGCGGCGGATCGACTCGGCGCGAGAGACGGCCTTGTTGGCGCGGGCGATCGCCTTCTCCAGCGAGTCGCGCACTTCGGGCAGGTTCGCCGCCTGCGCAGCATCCACGACGGGCAGGCCGTGGGTCGAGAGCCACTCGGGCAGCATCTCCGTGTCCAGGGCGATGAGCGCGCCGATGTAGGGGCGGTTGTCGCCGACCACGATGATGTTCGCGATGAGCGGGTGCGTCGATAGGGACTCTTCGAGGATCTCGGGGGACACGTTCTTGCCGCCCGCGGTGACGATAAGTTCCTTCTTGCGGCCCGTGATCCGCAGGTGGCCGCGATCGTCGATGGAGGCGAGGTCACCCGTCTTGAACCAGCCGTCCACGTAGGCCTCGGCCGTGGCCTCGGGCAGGTTGTGGTAGCCCTTCGACACCGAGATGCCCTGGACGAGGAGCTCGCCGTCGGCAGCTATCTTCATGCGGTTACCGGGCCAGGGGAAGCCTACCGAGTCCGGCGGGAAGTCCTGCGGTGTCTCCACGGAGATCGGACCGGTCGTCTCGGACAGGCCGTAGCCCTGCAGGAGCGTGATGCCCAGGCCGCGATAGAAGTTTGCGAGATCAAGGGCCAGGGGAGCGCCACCGGAGATGATCGTGTGCAGGTTCGGACCCAGGATCGCGCGGACCTTCGACAGGACGAGCGCGTCGGCGACGCGTCCGCGCAGCTTGAGCGCGGTCGACGGGCCGGGGGAAGGCATCGCCGAGGCGTCGGGGATAGGCGTCGTGTCAGGGCCGGGACCAGCCACGGCAGACTCAGGCAGGGGAGAGTCGACGTAGGCGGAGGCCTTGGACAGGGCGCGTGCCTGCTTGGCGGCCCACGCGAACATGCGGCCCTTCATGCCGCCGCCGGCCTTCGCAGCCGCGGCGTTGTAGACCTTCTCCATGACGCGCGGGACCACGAGGAGCATCGTCGGCTTGAAGGTCGCGATATCGTTGACCAGGTTGCGCGTGTCGGGGGAGAAGGCGGTGACGCCCTGGCCCGCGAGCAGGCAGTACATGACGAAACGCGCGAGCACGTGGGCGACCGGCAGGAAGAGCAGAGAACGCGACTTCGGGTCGTTGATGAGGAGCGGTAGGAAGTCGTAGGCCTGCAGCATCGGCGAGATGAAGTTGCCGTGCGTGAGCACGACGCCCTTGGGCATGCCGGTCGTGCCGGAGGTGTAGATGACCGTCGCCTCGTCGCGAAGTGTGACGGCGTCGGTGCGCTCACGCACCTGATCGACGCTCACGCCCTGAGCGGCGCCCGACAGGACGCGCTCGGCACCCCGGTCCAGGGAGAGGATATGGCGCACACCCTCGGTGCGCACGGATTCGACCAGCTCGGCCTGCTGCGTGGTGGCCGTAATGACGATACGCACGTCGGCGTCGGCCAGAATGTGCGCGATCTGCGAGGCCGAGTCCGTCTCGTAGATGGGCACGGTGATAGCACCGCAGGACAGCGCGGCCACGTCGATGAGCGCCCACTCGTAGGAGGTGGGGGCCAGGATCGCCAAATGGTCGCCGGCCTCGAGCCCGATGCCGATGAGGCCACGCGCGATCGAGTCGGCTTCACCCAGGAAGGTCTCCATCGTGACCGGGCGCCACGCGCCGACGTTGGAGCGGCGCTCGATAGCGACCTGCCCAGGGTGAGATGCCACGCGCTGGTGGAGCATCTTCGGCAGGTTCATGTCCTCGGTGGCTTCTCGCGTTGCGATCGACTCCCAAGAGCCGTCGGCGAGCCTGCGTACCGTCATTGCGGTCCTTTCGTGGGGTGGGCGCTGTGCGCCGTGCGTGGTGGGATCAGTTCTTCTTGCCGCGGCCGAAAAGCCCGCGCTTCTTGGGCGCTTCGTCGGAGACGGGGCCGCCGTACAGGGCGTCGATCTCATGGGCGTAGTCGGTGATGACCTTGCGGCGGCGCAGCTTCATCGACGGTGTCACGTAGCCGTTCTCGACGGTGAAGGTGGCGTCGATGATACGGAACTTACGGATCGACTCGGCGCGGGAGACAGCCTTGTTGGCACGCTCGACGGCCTTCTCGAGGGACTCTCGCACGGCGGGCAGCTCGGCCGCCTCGGTGGGTGAGCACTGCGGCAGGCCGTGCTTGGCCAGCCAGTCGGGAAGCATGTCTGCGTCGAGGGTGAAGAGCGCGCCGACGTAGGGGCGCTGGTCGCCGACCACGATGACGTTGGCGATGAGCGGGTGCGTGGCCAGGGAATCCTCGAGGACCTCGGGGGAGACGTTCTTGCCGCCAGCGGTGACGATGAGTTCCTTCTTACGGCCCGTGATGGTCAGCTGGCCCTTGCGGTCGATCGAGCCCAGGTCACCCGTGTGGAACCACTTGCCGTCGGGCATGACCTCGGCGGTCTGCTCGGGCAGGTGGTAGTAGCCGGGCATGACGGACTGGCCGCGCACGAGGATCTCGCCGTCCTTGGCGATCTTGATGAAGTTGCCGGGCAGGGGCAGGCCGACGCCGCCGACGGGGTTCTTGCCGATGTGCTGGACGGCGATCGGGCCGGTGGTCTCGGACAGGCCGTAGCCCTGGATGAGGGTGATGCCCATGCCGGCGTAGAAGTGGGCGAGGTCGGTGGCTAGGGGTGCGCCGCCGGAGACGATGTAGCGCAGGTTGGGGCCCAGGACCGAGCGGATCTTCTTGAGGACGAGCGCGTCGGCGATGCCGTGGCGCATCTTCTTGAACAGGCCGGGGCCGAAGGTCTTCTCGGAGGCCACGGAGAAGGTGCGCGCCTGCTTGGCGCTCCACGCGAACATGCGGCCCTTGATGCCGCCGCCCGCCTTGGAGGAGGCCGCGTTGTAGACCTTCTCGAGGACGCGGGGCACAACGAGGAGCACGGAGGGCTTGAAGGCCTGGATGTCGGGCAGCAGGTTTTTGATGCTGGGGGAGAAGCCGAGGACGCCCTGGCCCGACAGGATCACGTGCATGACGAGGCGAGCGAGCACGTGGGCGACCGGCAGGAAGAGGAGCAGGCGGGTCTCGGGGGAGTCGATGACGTCACCGAGGACCTGGCGGGCGCCTTCTGTGGTAGCCACGAAGTTCGCGTGCGTCAGGGCCACGCCCTTCGGGTTTCCGGTCGTGCCGGAGGTGTAGATGATGGTGGCGATGTCCGAGGAGGAGATGGCCGCGCGGCGCTGCTCGACGTTCTCGATGGTGATGCCGGTGGCCGCGCGGGCGATCATGCGCTGGGCGCCGCGGTCGAAGGAGTCGACCGCCACGGTGTACTCGGGAGCCACGGAGTGCACGAGCTCGGCCTGCTGGGTGGTGGCCGTGAAGACGCGGGTCACGTGCGCGTCGGTGAGGATGTGCTCGATCTGGGCGGCGGAGTCGGACTCGTAGATCGGGACGGTGATCGCGCCGATCGAGAGCAGCGCGAGGTCCAGGAGGAGCCACTCGTACGAGGTCGGGGCTAGGATCGCGACTGCGTCGCCGGCCTGCACGCCGAGGCCGATGAGGCCGCAGGCGGTGTACTCGACCTGACGCTGGAGCTCAGCAGTGGTCAGGGAGCGCGTGGAGCCGACGGAGGAGCGCTGCTCGACCGCCACCTGGTCGGGGTGTAGGAGGGCGCGCTTGGCCAGCATGTCGGGAACGATGTCGTGTTTGCCAACTTTGTACGTCGGCTTGATCGTGTACGAGCCATCGCGCATGCGCTTCATCGTGTCCTCCGGAATGTCGGTTCAAAGACTGAACAACAGGTTCGATGTGAGTCTACTGGTTGTGGCGCGGCCCCCGCCCCTTAATCGGGGTGGGGGCCGCTCAAGTGACGGTTAGATCACAGGTCGTAGTACATCTGGTATTCGTAGGGGTGTACGTAGGCGCGCATCGGGGCGACCTCGTTGGTCTCCTTGTACTCCAGCCACGTGTCGATCAGGTCCTGCGTGAAGACGTCGCCCTCGGTGAGGAACTCGTGGTCCTCGCGCAGCGCGTCCAGGGCGGCCTCGAGCGAGCTGGGCAGCTTCGCGATGTCCTGGTATTCGGCCGGGGGCAGCTCGTACAGGTCCTTGTCGATCGGCGCAGCCGGCTCGATGCGGCGCTTGATGCCATCGATGCCCGCCATGAGGCACGCGGAGAATGCCAGGTAGGGGTTTGCGCTCGGGTCTGGCACACGGTACTCCACGCGCTTGGCCTTGGGCGACGTGCCCGTCACGGGGATGCGAATGCACGCGGAGCGGTTGCGTGCGGAGTACACGAGGTTGATCGGGGCCTCGAAGCCGGGGACCAGGCGTCGGAAGGAGTTCACTGACGGGTTCGTGAAGGCGAGGAGCGCGGGCGCGTGCTCGAGCAGGCCGCCGATGAACCAGCGAGCAGTGTCGGACAGGGAGCCGTAGCCGCGCTCGTCGTAGAACAGGGGCTCGCCGTTCTTCCACAGCGAGATGTGCGTGTGCATGCCCGAACCGTTGTCGCCGAAGAGGGGCTTGGGCATGAAGGTCGCGGAGTGGCCGAACTCGAGGGCGGAGTTCTTGATGACGTACTTGAACTTCATCATGTCGTCGGCCGCGGTCTGCAGCGTCGCGAAGCGGTAGTTGATCTCCTGCTGGCCACCCGAGCCGACCTCGTGGTGGGCGCGCTCGATCGTCAGGCCGACCTCCTCGAGGAGGCGGCTCATCTCGTCGCGCACGTCCGCGTACTTGTCGGCGGGGGAGACGGGGAAGTAGCCGCCCTTGATGGGCACCTTGTAGCCCATGTTGCCGCCCTCTTCGACGCGGCCGGTGTTCCAGTACGCCTCGGGCGAGTCGACAGAGAAGAAGGTGTTGTGCGGGGTGACCTGGTAGCGCACGTCGTCGAAGAGGTAGAACTCGGCCTCGGCGCCGATGAAGCACTCGTCCGCGATGCCGGTCGAGCGCAGGTAGGCCTCGGCCTTGGCGGCCACCTGGCGCGGGTCGCGCGAGAAGGGTTCGTCGGTGAAGGGGTCGACGATCGAGAAGTTCACGACCAGGGTCTTGCGATCGCGGAACGGGTCGACGAAGGCGGAGGAGATGTCCGGGATGAGCTTCATGTCGGACTCGTGGATGGCGGTGAATCCGCGCACCGAGGAGCCGTCGAACATGAGGCCGTCCGACAAGGCGGTGTCCAGGAATTCGCTCACGGGGATCGTAAAGTGCTGCTGAACACCGGGGACGTCGCAGAAGCGCACGTCGACGAGTTCAATGTTCTGCTCGGAGATAAAGTCTGCGACCTCTTGGGTGGAGGTGAACATGAACGTCCTTCTTTGTGGGAGAGCTGTACTCGAAGGTCAAGAATCGGTCAATTCGTGGCCAAGTCCAGTATATGCCTACAGGTGCCGCCTGCGCGTATTGGTTTCATTATTCAAATGTTTCATGACATAGAGCACGCCCGAGGTGGGTGCCGGGCGCTCCCAGCCCCGGCCTCGTACCCTGGGAGCGTGGCAGATCCTTCGACGTACCGACCCCGCACGGGAGACATACCGACATCGCCGGGCGTCTACCGATTCTCAGACCCGCAGGGCCGCGTCATCTACGTCGGCAAGGCCAAAAATCTGCGTAATCGCCTCACCAACTACTTCCAGGACCTGGCGAACCTGCACCCGCGCACCCAGCAGATGGTGACGACCGCGAGCGCCGTGCAGTGGACCGTCGTGCGTTCCGAGGTCGAGGCCCTGACGCTGGAGTTCACGTGGATTAAGGAATTCAATCCGCGCTTCAACGTCATGTTTAAGGACGATAAGTCCTATCCCTACCTGGCGGTGTCGATGGGGGAGCGCTTCCCGCGCGTGCAGGTGACGCGCGAGCGCAAGCGGGCGGGGTCGCGCTACTTCGGCCCGTACACGCAGGTGTGGGCGATTCGCGAGACGATCGATCAGCTGCTGCGCGTCTTCCCGATGCGCTCGTGTTCGGCGGGTGTGTTTCAGCGCGCGAAGGCGCAGGGGCGGCCCTGCCTGCTCGGTTACATCGACAAGTGTGCTGCCCCGTGCGTGGGGCGCATTTCTATGGAGGAGCATCGCGAACTCGCCGAGGGCCTGTGCCAGTTTATGGAGGGGCGCACGGGCCCGGTGATCCGTGAGCTGGAGGAGCAGATGCGCCAGGCGTCGCTGTCGCTTAACTTCGAGCGCGCGGCGAAGCTGCGCGACGATGTCAAGGCTCTGCGTACGGTGCTGGAGCGCAACGCGGTCGTGCTCGACGATGGCTCGGACGCGGACGTGTTTTCGCTCGTCAGCGACGACCTGGACGCTGCGGTCCACGTTTTCCATGTGCGCGGCGGGCGCATCCGGGGCACGCGCGGCTGGGTGATCGAGCGCGTGGACGGCGCGGACGACGCGGCGCTCATGGCTCGTCTCCTCGAGCAGGTGTACTCGTCGGCGTCTCCGGACGAGGCTGGGGCTGGGAAAGCGGCCAAGGTGGCGGCCGTGAGCGTGGATGACGTCGCCCACACGCCGACTTCGGCGATTCCGCGGGAGGTGCTCGTCTCTGTCGAGCCCGAGGAGAAGGAGACTATCGCGCGCTGGCTGGCCGACATCCGCGGCGCGTCCGTCTCGGTGCACGTGCCTAAGCGTGGCCCGAAGGCACAGATCATGGAGACGGTCACGGAGAACGCCCGCCAGGGGCTCGCCCTGCACCGCACGAAGCGCGCGGGAGACATTACGGCGCGCTCGAAGGCACTCGAGCAGCTGGCCGAGAACCTCGATCTGCCCGGTGCTCCCCTGCGCATCGAGTGCTACGACGTCTCGCACACGGGCGGAGAGAACCAGGTCGCCTCGATGGTCGTGTTCGAGGACGGTATGCCGCGCAAGGACGCATACCGCACGTACAACATCCGCGGCGAGGATGGTAACGGCACCCCCGACGACACGAGCGCGATGAACGAGGTCCTCACGCGGCGCTTCTCGCGGCTCCTCGCCGAGGAGGCCGGCGTTGACGGAGAGGACGAGGACGGCGTCGCCTACGCGTCCGGCCCGATTGACGCGATGACGGGACGCCCCAAGCGATTCTCCTACCGGCCCGACCTGGTCGTCGTGGACGGCGGCCTGCCCCAGGTGAACGCTGCCCGGGCCGCCCTGGACGCGGTGGGTGCGGACGTGCCCGTCGTGGGCCTGGCGAAGCGCCTCGAAGAGGTGTGGATTCCCGGCGACGACTTCCCGCTCATCCTGCCGCGCACGTCGGAGGCCCTGTACCTCCTGCAGTATCTGCGCGACGAGTCCCACCGCTTCGCGATCACGAAGCACCGCAAGCGCCGGTCGAAGGCCCAGCGCCGCTCGGTCCTCGATTCCATCCCAGGGCTTGGACCTGCGCGCCAGGCCGCGCTGCTCAAGCATTTTGGCTCAGTCAAGCGGATTCGCGAGGCCACGCCCGAGCAGATCGCCGCGGTCAAGGGCGTGGGAGTCGGCCTTGCACAGACGATCCGCGATAGGCTAGCGACATCGTCGAGGGAGGACACACCATGACAACGACGCTTCCCGTGCCGCTGCCGGCACGTGTGCTGCTGCTGGGATCGGGCGAACTCGGTAAGGAAGTCGTGATCGCCCTGCAACGCTACGGATGCACGGTGATCGCCTGCGACTCCTACGAGGGCGCTCCCGCCATGCAGGTGGCGGACGAATCCTGCGTCTTTGACATGAGTGATCCGGTCGCCCTGCGTGAGGTCCTTGATGCCGTGGACGTCGACCTCATCGTCCCCGAGGTCGAGGCCATCGCAACAGATTGCTTGAGTGCCTATGAAGAGCGCGGCGTGCGCGTCGTGCCCAACGCCTTTGCTGTCCAGGCGACGATGGACCGTCAGCGGATCCGCAACCTTGCCGCCTCCCTGCCCGGCGTGCGCACGTCGGCTTTCCGCTTCGCGCGCAGCGAGGCCGAGTTGGCCGCAGCCCTGGACGAGGTCGGCTACCCCGCTTTTGTCAAGCCCACGATGTCCTCCTCGGGGCACGGCCAGTCCCGCGTGACGGGACCCGAGCAGGCCGCCTCCGCCTGGGCCCACGCTGAAGAGGATGCCCGTGCCACGACCGGCGTCGTCATCGTTGAAGAGGGCGTTGACTTCGACTACGAGATCACCCTGCTGACCGTGCGCTCGTGGGACGGCGCCTCAGGCACCGTCACGACGAGCTTCTGCGCGCCCATCGGACACCGGCAGGAGGGCGGCGACTACGTCGAATCCTGGCAGCCCATGGCCATGAGCGAGGCCGCCCTCGCGAGTGCGCGACAGATGGCCAAGGCCGTGACCGACGCTCTGGCCGAGGCCGGAAACGGGCCGTGCCTCGGCATCTTCGGCGTCGAGTTCTTCGTGCGTGGCGACGAGGTCTGGTTCTCCGAGCTGTCGCCTCGCCCCCACGACACCGGCATGGTCACGATGGTGACCCAAGCCCAGTCCGAGTTTGAACTCCACGCCCGCGCGATCCTCGGTCTGCCCGTGTCGGTGGCGCTCTCAACGCCGGGCGCTTCGGCGGTCATCAAGTCGACGAGTGCCGTCGATGCTCCCGTGTATAACGGTGTCGCTCGCGCACTCGAATCCGCCGACATCGTGCGTCTTTTCGGAAAGCCTGTGAGTCGCGGAGGAAGGCGCGTCGGCGTTGTCGCCGCTACCGCGAGCACGCCGAAGGAAGCGCGAGTCATCGCCAGGCGCGCCGCCGCCGGGATCACGATCGACGAAGCTCCCGAGCCTTCCGCCTAACAGTACCCATCATCCGACCAGCAGACCCGTCAGGAGGACGCCATGCCCGACCACACCCCCACGGACGCACACGACGCGGCCGAGGCCCAGGCCTCGGCAATCAACGAGGAGAACCCTCCCACGGTCCCCGAGGGCATCGCCGTGCGTGACATGGCCCGCGTGAAGTACGAGCCGCGCGCCTCCAATGAGGTCCTCATCATCACCGGCTATTCGGGAGCGGGCCGCACCGGCGCTGCCCGCGCGCTCGAAGATCTCGACTGGTACGTCGTCGACAACCTGCCGCCGACGATGCTGCCCGCCCTCGTCGGCATGATGTCGAACGATCCAGCTGCGGGCGTGCACCGCCTCGCCGTCGGCGTGGACGTGCGCTCGCGTACCTTCTTCCGCACGCTCGATGCGACTCTCGAACAGCTCAAGGGCGCGGGCATCACCTACCGTGTCATCTTCCTTGAGGCTAGTCCCGAGACGTTGGTGCGACGCTACGAGTCCAACCGCCGCCCGCATCCCCTCCAGGGTGCCGGTACCCTCATGGACGGCATCAAGGCCGAGATGCGCCTGCTCGCGCCCCTTCGTCGCGCGGCCGACGAGGTCATCGACACCTCCGCGATGAGCGTTCATGATCTGACGAGGCGCATCCGTGACATCGTGGCGGGGGAGGAGCGCCCCCTGCAGGTGACCGTCGAATCCTTTGGCTTCAAGCACGGCCTGCCACTCGACGCCGATCATGTCGTTGACGTGCGCTTTCTGAAGAACCCGTACTGGGTGGACGAGCTGCGCCACCTCACGGGTAAGGACCAGGCCGTAGCCGACTACGTGCTCTCCCAGCCGGGTGCGCGCGATTTTACCCTCGGATATGCCGACCTTCTCGCCCCCATGCTCGCCGGCTATCTGGCAGAATTGAAGCCGTTCGTCACGATTGCCGTCGGATGCACGGGTGGAAAGCACCGCTCTGTCGCGTGCTCTGAGGCAATCGCGCAACGCCTGCGCTCACACGGATACACGGTTCGCGTGATGCACCGTGACATTGGGAGAGACTGATGCCCTATCTTGATGCAGCCGGTTGGGTTCAACGTGGAGAATCCGGCCAAAACATCGTCGCCCTCGGCGGCGGACACGGACTGTCCGCGACCCTGCGGGCGCTGCGCCACATTACGCGCGCGCTGACGGCGGTTGTGACTGTCGCCGACGATGGAGGTAGCTCCGGGCGGCTGCGCCAGGAGATGCCAATCCTGCCTCCCGGCGACCTGCGCATGGCGCTGGCCTCTCTCTGCGAGGAATCCGAGTGGGGCCTGACGTGGCGCGACGTCATGCAGCTGCGCCTGGATACGAGTGGTCCCCTCAATGGGCACGCGCTCGGCAACCTGCTGATTTCCGGCCTGTGGCAGCTTCTCGACGATCCGGTCGAAGGTCTCGACTGGGTCGGTCGCCTCCTCGGCGCACAGGGGCGCGTCCTGCCCATGTCGTCGACGCCGATCGACATTGAGGCGGATATGAACGACGGTGGTCGCCGCTACGTTGTGTCCGGCCAGTCCAAGGTCGCCGTTGCTCCCGGCACCGTCGAGCACGTGCGCATCACGCCCGAGGCCCCCGAGGTTCCCGCCGCGGTCACCGAGGCGATCTCCGAGGCCGACTGGGTGGTCCTCGGACCCGGCTCCTGGTACACCTCCGTGATCCCGCACCTGCTGGTGCCGGACATTAATCGCGCCCTCGCTACGACCGATGCCCACCGCGCGCTCGTGCTTAACCTGGCGCGCCAGCGCGGCGAAACCGATCTGATGTCGACCGCCGACCACGTGCGCGTTCTCCGCGAGTACGCACCGATGCTCAAGCTCGATGTCGTCGTCGCGGATCCGACGGCTTGCGATGATATCGACGACCTGATCGTGGCATCCGAAGAACTCGGCGCGCGCGTTCTCCTGCGGCAGGTTCGCACGGGTGATGGAGCCCCGCACCACGACCCGCTGCGCCTCGCCGCGGCGCTGCGTGACGCATTTGACGGCTTCCTTGGTGAGGTCGGACAGCCCGAAACGTGGTTACCTTAGAACCTGTTGCCTGCTGACAAACGACATCACATTTCTGGAGAAGCCGTGTCCCTGACATCTGACATGAAGGACGAGCTGGCGCGCGCCGTCGTTACGACGCCGTCTGAGGTAGCCGCCGAAGTGAGCGCGACGCTGCGTTTCGCGGGAGGCCTGCACCTCGTGGGCGGGCGCATTCTCGTTGAGGCCGAGCTTGACTCTCCCGTGGCCGCGCGTCGCCTGCGCACCTACCTGCAGGCGCTGTATAACGCCGAATCCTCCGTCGTCGTGGTGTCCGGTTCTTCTCTGCGCCGCGGCAAGCGCTACGTCGTGCGCGTGGTCCACAAGGCTGACGAGCTCGCGCGCCTCACGGGCCTCGTCGACTCCCTGCGGCGCCCCGTTCGCGGCCTGCCGCCCGTGCTCGTCGCCTCCGGGACCGCCGAGGCCGCCGCAATCTGGCGCGGCGCCTTCCTCGCGCGCGGCTCCCTCATGGAACCCGGACGATCTTCTTCGCTGGAGATCACGTGCCCCGGTCCCGAGGTCGCCCTCGCGATGGTCGGCTGCGCGCGTAAGCTCGGTGCGGCCGCCCGCTCCAAGGAGGTTCGCGGCGCCGACCGCGTCTCCGTCCGCGATTCGGACGCGATCGGCACGCTCATCTCCGCTATGGGTGCCCCCCAAACCTTCGAGGCGTGGCAGGAGCGTCGCGAGCGCCGCGAGGCCCGAGGGAGCGCCAACCGGCTGGCCAACTTTGACGACGCGAACCTGCGGCGCTCCGCCCGCGCGGCCGTTGCCGCGGGTGCTCGCGTCGAACGCGCCTTCGAGATCCTTGGTGACGACGTGCCCGCACACCTGCTCGAGGCCGGCACGCTCCGTCTGCAATACAAGCAGGCCTCCCTCGAAGAGCTCGGCAAACACACGAATCCGCCGCTCACGAAGGACGCCGTCGCCGGACGCATCCGCCGACTCCTGGCCCTGGCGGACAAGGTCGCGCACGAACGCGGCATACCGGACACCGAATCCGCCCTCACTCTCGACATGCTCGAAGAGGACTGACTTCCTTCCCCTGTTACGTTCGTCCCGGTCCAAACGAGAATTACCCCACGTGCAAATTTCGAAATTGGATTGTGACAGAGTCCGCTTTCGGGTGTAGATTAGGAACTGCTGGAACCGCAGAAATCTGCGGGCCGGGCTGGCAACCCGCACGCCCGGTTGCATCGAAAACCGTGCCCTGTGAGGGGCACGAGCAGGAGGAACCATAGTGACCACCCGCGTTGGCATCAACGGCTTCGGCCGCATCGGCCGTAACTTCTTCCGCGCTGCCCTCGAGCAGGGCGCGGATATCGAGATCGTTGCCGTTAACGACCTCACCGACAACAAGACCCTTGCTCACCTGCTGAAGTACGACTCGATCACGGGTCGCTTCCAGGGCGAGGTTTCCTACGATGACGAGGGCATCATCGTCGACGGCAAGCACATCAAGGTTCTCGCGCAGCGTAACCCCGCCGACCTGCCCTGGGGCGAGCTCGGCGTTGAGGTTGTCGTTGAGTCCACCGGCTTCTTCACCGATGGCGAGAAGGCCAAGGCTCACCTCGAGGGTGGCGCCAAGAAGGTCGTCATCTCCGCTCCCGCGAAGAACGTCGACGGCACCTTCGTCATGGGCGTGAACGAGGACAAGTACGACGGTGCCACGATGAACATCGTGTCGAACGCCTCCTGCACGACCAACTGCCTCGCCCCCCTGGCCAAGGTTCTCGAGGAGAACTTCGGCATCGAGCGCGGCATCATGACCACCATCCACTCCTACACGGGCGATCAGCGCGTCCTCGACGCCCCCCACAAGGATCTGCGTCGCGCCCGCGCCGCGGCCCTGAACATGATCCCCACCAAGACCGGTGCTGCCCAGGCTGTCGCCCTGGTCCTGCCCGAGCTCGAGGGCAAGTTCGACGGCCTCGCCGTCCGCGTCCCCACCCCGACCGGCTCCCTGACCGACCTCACCTTCATCGCGAAGAAGGAGGTCTCCGTCGAGGCCGTCAAGGCTGCCGTGAAGGCCGCCGCTGAGGGTGAGCTCAAGGGTGTTCTTGAGTACACCGAGGATCCGATCGTCTCCTCCGACATCGTGGGCGACCCGCACACCTCGATCTTCGACGCCACCGAGACCAAGGTCATCGGCAACCTCGTCAAGGTCCTGTCCTGGTACGACAACGAGTGGGGCTACTCGAACGCTCTCGTTCGCCTCACCGCCCTCGTCGGCTCCAAGCTCGCCTGAGCACACAGCTGAAACACCAGCCATGAGCTGATCAGCGAGATGCCCGTGCACGCTCGTGCACGGGCATCTCGTACATCACCACCGCCTTCAGACCGAAAGGACTCCTCGTGAGGACTATCTCCACCCTGGGCGACCTGCGCGGCAAGCGCGTCCTCGTCCGCTCCGACTTCAACGTTCCGCTCAAGGACGGCGCCATCACCGACGACGGCCGTATCCGCGCGGCGCTGCCTACCCTTAAGACCCTCACCGGCGCCGGTGCCAAGGTCGTCATCATGGCTCACCTGGGCCGCCCCAAGGGCAAGGTCGATCCCGCCTTCTCGCTGGGCCCCGTCGCCAAGCGCCTCGCTGAGCTTTCCGGCGTGAAGGTCACGCTTGCCTCCGACGTTGTCGGCCCCTCCGCTGCTGAGACGGTCGCCGCTCTGGGCGAGGGCGAGATCGCCCTGCTCGAGAACGTCCGTTTCGATCCCCGTGAGACCTCCAAGGTTGATGAGGAGCGCGAAGAGCTCGCCCGCGAGTACGCCAAGCTCGGCGATGCCTTCGTCTCCGACGGCTTCGGCGTCGTCCACCGCAAGCAGGCGTCCGTCTACGACATCGCCAAGCTGCTGCCCTCGGCCGCCGGCCTGCTCGTCCTCAAGGAGATCGAGTCCCTGTCCAAGGTGACCGGCGACCCCGAGCGCCCCTACGGCGTCGTCCTCGGCGGCTCCAAGGTCTCCGACAAGCTCGGCGTCATCGCCAACCTGCTGAAGAAGGCCGACATGCTCTTCATCGGCGGCGGCATGGCCTTCACCTTCCTGGCCGCTCAGGGCCACTCGGTGGGCAAGTCCCTGCTCGAGGAAGACCAGATTGAGACCGTCAAGGGCTACATCGCCGAGGCCGCCGAGCGCGGCGTCGACCTGGTGCTGCCCGTCGATGTCATCGTCGCCCCCGAGTTCGCGGCCGACGCGCCCGCGACCGTCGTCAAGGTCGACGCGATCCCCGACGACCAGATGGGCCTGGACATCGGCCCCGAGTCCGCGAAGCTCTTCGCCGACAAGCTGGCTACCGCGAAGACCGTGGCCTGGAACGGCCCCATGGGCGTCTTCGAATTTGACGCATTCGCCGGCGGCACCCGCGCCGTCGCCGAAGCCCTCTCCAAGGGCTCCATGTTCTCCGTCATCGGCGGCGGCGACTCTGCCGCAGCCGTGCGCCTGCTCGGCTTCGACGAGAACACCTTCTCCCACATTTCCACTGGCGGCGGCGCCTCCCTCGAGCTCCTCGAGGGCAAGGTTCTGCCCGGTATCGCAGTTCTGGAGGACTGACTCATGGCACGCATCCCCCTCATGGCCGGCAACTGGAAGATGAACCTCGATCACCTCGAGGCCAACCACCTTGTCCAGGGCCTCGCGATGGCCCTGTACGACGCGGGCCACGACTACTCCAAGTGCGAGGTCCTCGTCATCCCGCCGTTCACCGACATCCGCACGGTCCAGACCATCGTTGACGCCGATGATCTTCAGATCAAGTACGGTGCTCAGGACGTCTCGATCCACGACAACGGCGCCTACACCGGCGAAATCTCCACCGAAATGCTGACCAAGCTCGGCGTCTCCTACGTGGTCATGGGCCACTCCGAGCGTCGCGAGTACCACGGCGAGTCCGACGAGCTCGTCGGCGCCAAGGCCCGCAAGGTCTTCGACGCTGGCATGACCCCGATCCTGTGCTGCGGCGAGGCCCTCGAGGTCCGCAAGGCCGGCACCTACGTCGAGTTCGTGCTCGGCCAGATCCGCGCCGCCCTCGCCGGCTGGAAGGCCGAAGAGGTCGCCAAGATCGTCATCGCCTACGAGCCCATCTGGGCCATCGGCACCGGCGAGACCGCCTCCGCCGAGGACGCTCAGGAAGTGTGCGGCGCCATCCGCGCCGCCCTGGCCGAGGACTTCGGTGCCGAGACCGCCGAGTCCACCCGCATCCTCTACGGTGGCTCCGCCAAGCCCGGCAACATCAAGGAGCTCATGGCTCAGCCCGACGTCGACGGCGGTCTCGTCGGCGGCGCGTCCCTCAAGGCTGACTCCTTCGCCGCCATGGCGACGTTCTACGCCTGAGAAACTCTCGCGCGCTTTCTCCTCCCAGCCACGTAAGCCGGGTCGGAGCGGACGCGAGGTGGGGCCAACCGGTGTGCCGGTTGGCCCCACCGGCATTCTCGGTTAAACTAAAAATGTATGCGCTCCGAGTCGGGGCGACCCGCGATAGAAACTGGATTGACCGTGACCATTCTGAACAATGTGCTAATCGTGCTGATCTTCCTGACCAGTATCCTGCTGACCCTGTCCATTCTGATGCACAAGGGACAGGGCGGGGGCCTTTCGGATATGTTCGGTGGCGGCATCTCCTCCTCGGCCGGATCCTCCGGCGTGGCTGAGCGTAACTTGAACCGTATCACCAAGGGCACGCTGTTCATCTGGGTCGCGTGCATCATCGGATACGTGCTTCTCGCAAAGTATGGCGGCTGACCGTCATCGTTAACCTTGGACTGTGGCTCCCCACGCTCGCGTGGGGAGCCATTGTTATGTGGGCACCGCTGTGGGGCCGCTTCTATGAAGAAGACGGCCCCACAGAGTGATGGTGCTGTTTTTACGCGAACTTAATTCCCGTGGCAGCCGCCTCGTCGAGGTAAACGCGCGTCGTGGGGGAGAGGATACCCGCGACGGGAAGGTCAAGCGGCGACGCACCTGCGAAGGCTCGTCCGAGGGCATCCGCCTTCGCGGAACCCGCAGTCGTCAGCCACACCTCACCGCACGCACGCATGACGGGCATCGACACCGTGATGCGCTGCGGCGGCGGCTTCGGAGAATTGCGGATCGCCAGGATAGGGGAGGCCTCGTCCATGTCGACGCGTCCTGGGAAGAGCGAGCAGATGTGCCCGTCGGGCCCCATGCCGATCAGGGCGATGTCGAAGGAGCGCTCGCCCATAAGCTCGTGCCACGTGGCAGCAAACGCCGCCGTCGCCTCGTCGAGAGAACCCGCGCCCGGCGCGGATGCATCCGAGGTCGGCATGTGGACAAACTCAACGCCGGAAGCCGCGTGGAAGAAGCCCTCCCACGCCTGATCGTCGTTGCGATCCTCGTCGCCCGCCGGCACATAACGCTCGTCGACCAGCCACACGCGTACGCGTGACCAGTCGACCTCGCCGACAAACGGAAGCAACGAGGGCAACAGGCTCGTCGTGATCGCGCCACCTGAGATGGCCAGGTCGACGCGAGAACCGGCTTCGGCCTCGTCGATGAGGGTGGTCAGACGAGCGAGGAACGCGCGGCCCACGGCCGCGTTGAGTTCCTCGACGGTCGGCAGTACTTCAAGCCTGTGGACAGCCACCATCGTTACTCACCCTCAAAGCATGCAGCCAGTCGCGGCAACTCAGTCGTGAGCAGCTTACCGTAGTAGACGTCCGGATCCATGCGACGCAGATCCTCCATGAGGGAGTCCTGCACGGAGCGGCGCGCGAGGTTCACGGAGCGATCTTCGAGGCCCGGGCGCGACAGGCATGCGACCGAAGAGGAGGCGCTACGCGACAGCGACACGGTCGTGTCGTCGTCGAAGAAGAACGTGATGTCCGTGATCGTGAGGGCCTCGGGATCGACGACTCGTTCGACGGGCACGCCCAACTGATGGTGCAGCCACGCGGCCACGAGGAAGGGCGAGGGGTGCGTGGCGTTGCCCGCGACGCGGATCGACGTCGGCAGGCGGTCGAAGTCCTCTGCGACGGCCGCGAGCAGCGCCCGCCACAGGGTGACGCCGGCCCACGCGAGATCCGTATCGCCGGGAGTATAGACGGCGGAGAGGGCATACAGTGTGTCCATGGGGCACTCGGTCGCGCGCGAATCAGTGATGCGCTTGACCGCGAGGCGACCAAGCGGGTGCGCGCCCGGGTTGGGCGGGGGAACGACCGGCCAGTATGTGACGACCGGCGTATCCGACTGAAGCAGCGGCATGACGAGCGAATCGATGTTCGACGCGGCCTCACCGCGAGGCTCGAGGATGATGATGTCGGACAGGCCCGCTGCGTCGCCCACGCGAATCTGGGCGTTCAGGCGCGCTGTGCCTTCGGTGGACTCGGGCTCGACGATGACGATGACGCGGCAGGGATGCTCGCGAGAGACCGCGTCGGAGACCTCGATTGCGTTGTCGACGTCGATGAGGTCGGGCACGCAGATGAGCAGCGTGAGGACACGGCTCAGAGCGGCGGCACCGCGCTCGTCACGCAGCTCCACAATGCGGGAGGCGACCTCGGCCGACGTGGTGTTCTTCAGGGTGATGATCACGGGAGCCTCCAGAAACGGCCGTCGCGGGCCAGCATGTCGTGCGCGGATTGGGGACCCCAGTTGCCGGGGGCGTAGGGCTCTGGCTGCCCCTGGGACTCCCAGAAGGACAGAATCGGGTCGAGGATCTTCCACGAGGCCTCGACCTCGCGCTGGTGCGGGAACAGGGGAGCGGAGCCGACGAGTGCGTCCAGGATGAGGCGCTCGTAGGCCTCGGGCGAGTCCTCGGTGAACGCGTGGCCGTAGGCGAAGTCCATGGTCACGTCACGGACCTGCATTGAGGTGCCCGGCACCTTCGCGCCGAGCTTGAGGGTCAGACCCTCGTCCGGCTGGACGCGGATCACGAGCGCGTTCTGGCCGGATTCACTCAATTCGGAGTAGCCGAACGGAACGTGGGCCGAGCGCTTGAAGATGACAGCGATCTCGGTGACGCGCTTGCCGAGGCGCTTGCCAGCGCGCAGGTAGAAGGGCACGCCCGCCCAACGGCGTGTGTCGACAAAGAGCTTGATCGCCGCGAAGGTTTCGGTGGTCGAGTCGGCGGGGATGCCGTCCTCCTCGAGGTAGCCGCGCACCTGGTCGCCGCCCTGCCAGCCGCCGGCGTACTGCCCCCGAGCCGTATCGATGGCGAGGTTCTCGGGCAGGCGCACTGCGGAGAGCACCTTCTCCTTCTCCGCCTGGATTTCCTCGGGGGTGAAGTGGACGGGCTCCTCCATGGCGGTCAACGCCATCAGCTGAAGCAGGTGGTTTTGGATGATGTCGCGCGCCGCTCCGATACCGTCGTAGTAGCCCGCACGCGTGCCGATGCCGATGTCCTCGGCCATCGTGATCTGCACGGAATCGACGTAGTTCGCCTTCCACAGGGGTTCGAACATGGCGTTCGCGAAGCGCATCGCCATGATGTTCTGGACGGTTTCCTTGCCCAGGTAGTGGTCGATGCGGAAGACGTCCTGCTCGTCGAAGATCTGCGAGATGACGTCGGAGAGCTCTTGCGCGGACTGAAGGTCATGTCCGAAAGGCTTCTCGATGATGACGCGACGCCATTCGCGGCCCTGACGCTTGTTGAGGCCCGTGTCGGACAGGTGCTTGGCCACGACGGGGAAGTATGAGGGCGGAATCGAAAGGTAGAACGCGTGGTTGCCGCCGGTACCGCGTGAGCGGTCGAGCTCGGCGACAGTGTCGGCAAGCTGGCGGTAGGCGTCGGGATCGTCGAAGGTGCCCGAGACGAAGCGCAGGCCCGAGCGCAGCTGGTTCCACGTGCCTTCGTTGAAGCCGGTGCGGGTGTGCGCCTCGATGGATCCGCGCACGTATTCCTCAAAGTCCTGGGGGCTCCAGTCGCGGCGCGCGAAGCCGGTCAGGGAGAAGGCCGGGTGGAGGAGGCCGCGGTTAGCGAGGTCGTAGATGGCGGGAAGGAGCTTCTTGCGCGCAAGGTCGCCCGTGATGCCGAAGATGACGAGGCCGCAGGGCGGGGAGATGCGCGGAAGCCTGCGATCCTGGGGATCACGCAGGGTGGGAATCTCGTTGGTCACGAGTGGTCGCTCCGTTCGCTAGGGGGCAGGACGAGGCCGGGGCCCGAACGCTTCTCCACGCAGGTGAGTGGAACGGGACCGAGGACCCACACATGTGTAAGAGAATAGGGCTGCTGGCACGCCCTCGCGCGCCAGCAGCCCTATCTTCAGTTCAGTTGACTACAAAGTCACGAACGAGCGGCCTCGATGGATTCCTTCGCGGCGGCGGCCACGTGCTGCGCATCGATGCCGTACTCCTTGAAGAGGAGTTCGCCCGGCGCGGAGGCGCCGAAGTGCTCGATGGAGACCGCGCGGCCGGCGTCGCCGATCCAGCGGTACCACGGCAGGGCGATGCCGGCCTCGACGGAGACGCGGGCGCGAACCGACGGGGGCAGAACCGAGTCGCGGTACTCGCGGTCCTGGGCCTCGAACCAGTCGAGGCAGGGCACGGAGACGACGCGGGCGGCGACGCCGTCGGCGGCCAGGGCCTCGCGTGCCTCGAGGGCGACGGAGACCTCGGAGCCGGAGGCCAGCAGGATCACGTCGGGCGTGCCCTCGGTGTCGGCCAGGACGTAGGCGCCGCGCGCCAGGTCCTCGGTGGTGGCCAGTCCGGTGCCTTCGCCACGTGCGGGGTTGGGCAGGTTCTGGCGCGACAGGATGATGGCGGCCGGGTGGGACTGCTCGAGGATGGCCTTCCAGGACGCGGCGGTCTCGGCGGCGTCGGCGGGGCGCACGACCGCGAAGTTCGGGATCGCGCGGTAGGACGCCAGGTGCTCGATCGGCTGGTGGGTCGGGCCGTCTTCACCGACGCCGATGGAGTCGTGGGTCCACACGTAGGTGACGGGCAGGTCCATGAGGGCGGCGAGGCGCACAGCGCCGCGCATGAAGTCGGAGAACACGAAGAACGTGCCACCGTACGCGCGGGTGAAGCCGTCGGCGGCGATGCCGTTGAGGGCGGCACCCATCGCGAACTCGCGCACGCCGAAGTGGAGGTTGCGGCCGAACTCGTTGCCGCTGAAGGCCGAGGAGGAACGGTGCGTGGGCAGGAAGGAAGGCTCGCCCTTCAGGAAGGTGTTGTTGGAGCCGGCGAGGTCGGCGGAGCCGCCCCACAGCTCGGGCAGGACGGGGGCGATCGCGTTGAGGACCTGGCCGGAGGCGGCGCGGGTCGCGATGGCCTTGCCCTCTTCGAAGGTGGGCAGCGCGGCTTCCCAGCCCTCGGGGAGGCGGCCTGCCAGGAGACGCTCGAGCAGGGCGGCCTGCTCGGGGTGAGCGGACTTCCACGCCTCGAAGCGGGCGTCCCAGTCCTTGCGGTACTCGGCGGCGCGGGCGGCGGCGCGGGCGCGGACCTCGTCGACGATCGCGGGGTCGGCGTCGAACATCTTCTCGGGGTCGGCGCCCAGGGCTTCCTTCAGACCCTTGAGGGCCTCGGTGCCCAGCTTGGAACCGTGGATGCCGCCGGTGTTCTGCTTACCGGGGGTCGGCCATCCGATGATGGTGCGCAGCGCGATGAGCGAGGGCTTCTTGGTCTCGGCCTTCGCGGCGTCGAGGGCATCGTTCAGGGCGGCGGTGTTCTCCTCGTAGGACCCGTCCTCGCCGAGCCAGTCGACGCGCTGGACGTGCCAGCCGTAGGCCTCGTAGCGGGCCAGGACGTCCTCGTTGAAGGCGATCGATGTGTCGTCTTCGATGGAGATGTGGTTGTCGTCCCAGATGACGGTGATGTTGCCCAGCTCCTGGGTGCCGGCGAGGGAGGAGGCCTCGGCGGAGACGCCTTCCTCGAAGCAGCCGTCGCCAGCGATGACGTAGACGTTGTGGTCGAAGACGGACTCGCCGAGGGGGGTCTCGGGATCGAGCATGCCGTGGACGCGGCGGGCGTTCATGGCGAAGCCAACGGCGGAGGCGATGCCGGTGCCCAGCGGGCCGGTGGTGATCTCAACGCCCTTGGTGTGCCCGTACTCGGGGTGGCCGGGGGTCAGGGAGCCGGCGGTGCGCAGCTTCTTGATGTCGTCGAGCTCCAAACCGAAGCCGGACAGGTAGAGCTGGACGTACTGGGTCAGCGACGAGTGGCCGGCCGAGAGGATGAAGCGGTCGCGACCGATCCAGCGCGGATCCGCCGGGTCGACGTTCATGACCTTGTTGTAGAGGAGGTAGGCGGCGGGGGCGAGCGAGATGGCGGTACCGGGGTGGCCCGAACCGGCCTGCTCGACGGCGTCGGCGGCGAGGAGCTTAGCGGTCTTGACCGCTTCGTCATCGATGTGATCCCAGTGAAGTGACACGTTGGTCTCCAGTTGTTGGGCCCCAGCGTCGGGGCAGGAAATGGTTTACCGCGTCACAGTCTAGCGAAAATGTGCGCTTGCCGATAGCGCTCACGCACATTTGTTGCGCAGTCGCTTACCCTGTCACCATGACATCCCTCGAAGCTCTCGTCCGCGACTGGGTGGACTATCTGCGCGTTGAGAAGGGGGCGTCTGCGCATACAGTTTCGAACTATCGCCGCGACGTCACGCGCTACGCGTTTGACATGAAGAGCCGAGGGAAGGCCAACGTCGAAGATGTCAGTGCTTCGGACATTGAGGATTACACGATGCGCCTGGCATCTGGCCAGGTCACGGGGACTCCGGCCGCAGCCTCGTCGGTGGCGCGCGCGTCGGCGGCTATTCGCGGACTCCACAAGTACGCGATGACCGAGGGGGCTGTCGGAACCGATGCGGCTGCACAGTTGCATGCCCCGCGCCAGGGGCGCCACCTCCCCAAGGCCCTGTCCGTCGACGAAGTGGGACGGCTGCTGGACGCAGCCCACGCCGACGATTCTCCTATCGGCCTGCGCGACGCCGCCCTCCTCGAGCTGCTCTACGCGACGGGGGCCCGAGTCTCCGAGGCCGTCTCGCTCAGTGCCGACGACCTCGATCTGGACGGAGACGTTCCTGTCGTGCGCCTGTTCGGCAAGGGACGCAAAGAACGGATCGTTCCCGTGGGGTCTTTCGCCGTGGATGCCCTCGACGCTTATCGGGTGCGCGCCCGCCCAGCGCTCGCCGCACGAGGCCGGGGATCAACCGCGTTTTTCCTGAACTCTCGGGGAAGCGCGCTGTCGCGGCAGAGCGCATGGACCGCGATCCGGCGGGCGGCCCAGGCGGCGCAGCTGGGGGAGCGGGTGTCCCCACATACGCTGCGACACTCCTTTGCGACGCACCTGCTGGAAGGAGGTGCGTCCGTCCGCGAGGTGCAGGAGCTTCTCGGGCACGCGTCGGTGGCGACGACGCAGATCTACACCCAGGTGAGCGCCGCCGCACTGCGCGAAGTCTTTACGCTCTCGCACCCTCGGGCGCGTGGCACCGACGCATCCGCGCGGTGATGAATTAGGATGGGGGTGTGACCACGAACTCGCACCCTACGCTGACGCCCGACCTGCACGAAGAGCCGGTCGATTTTCCCGTGCCCGCGCCGCTGTCGGGGCATGGTCCCGCCCGCGTGATCGCGATGTGCAACCAGAAGGGCGGTGTCGGCAAGACGACCACCACCATTAACCTGGGTGCCGCGCTGGCCGAGTATGGTCGCCGTGTCTTGATTGTGGACTTCGACCCCCAGGGTGCCGCATCCGTGGGCCTGGGGATCAATGCGCTCGATATGGAGCAGACGATCTACACGCTGCTCATGAACCCGAAGGCGGATGTCAAGGCGACGATCTGCCACACGTCGACGGAGAACCTCGACATCATCCCCGCGAACATCGACCTGTCCGCGGCCGAGGTTCAGCTGGTGAACGAGGTCGCCCGCGAGAGTGCCCTGGCTCGCGTGCTGCGTCACGTTGAAGCCGACTACGACGTGGTCCTCATCGACTGTCAGCCCTCCCTTGGCCTGCTCGCGGTCAATGCTCTGACCGCCGCTCACGGTGTCATCGTCCCCGTGGAGGCTGAGTTCTTCGCGCTGCGTGGCGTTGCCCTGCTGGTTGAGACCATCGAGACGGTGCGCGATCGTATCAACCCGCGCCTGAAGATCGATGGTATCGTCGCCACGATGGTTGACTCGCGTACGCTGCACTCGCGCGAGGTCCTCCAGCGCCTGCAGGAGGCCTTCGGCGACCTCGTGTTCGATACGCGTATCGGGCGCACGATCAAGTTCCCGGACGCTTCTGTGGCCACCGAGCCGATCATTTCCTACGCTCCCAACCACGCGGGCGCTCACGCGTACCGTCGACTCGCGCGGGAAGTCATCGCCCGTGGCGACGCGGCCTGACAGCCTCGAGGTTCAGGGGGAGTTCGACCTCTTCGCGGTCTCGCTCCCGGTTTTCGAAGGTCCTTTCGATCTTCTGCTGTCGCTGATCGCGCGCAAGAAACTTGACATCACCGAGGTCGCGCTCGCGCAGGTGACCGACGAGTTCATCGCCTTCATGAAGGCATCCCCGGACCTGTCGCGCACGACGGAATTCCTGGTCGTCGCGGCGACCCTCCTGGACATGAAGGCCGCGCATTTGCTGCCCAGTGTCGACGAGGAGGACAACGCGTCCGAGGCCGACCTGGAGGCCCGCGATCTCCTGTTCTCGCGGCTCCTGCAGTACCGGGCTTTCAAGGAGGCGGCGAAACACATCGACGCTCGGATGGGGGAGTACGGGTCGTACGTTGCCAGGGATGTGCCGCTCGAGCCTCATTTTGCGGCCCTCTTGCCCGAGCTTCACTGGCACACAACCCCCGAGGACCTCGCGCGTCTGGCCGCGGACGCCCTGTCCTCGACGAGCCCGACGGTTCAGGTGGCCCACCTGCACGATCCAGTTGTCCCCGTGCGCGAGCAGGCCCTGCTTGTCTCGTCGATGCTCGCCGAGGCGGGGCGAATGACCTTCCACGACCTCGTCGAGGACGCACCCACGCGCGCTGTTGTCGTGTCTCGCTTCCTTGCGCTCTTGGAACTCTACAGGCGTGGAGCCGTTGAGTTCGAGCAAGACGGGGCGCTCGGCACACTGACGATTGAGTGGACCGGCAGTGAGGGAAGCGTCGACATCGACGTGGACGACTATACGGGCGTGAGTGACGCGGACTCAGCCACGGCCTCGTCCCCGCACGAGGAAGCGATTGCGACAGAAGGAGGAGACGCCGATGAGTGAGAACACTCTGCGCGGTCCGATCGAGGCGATCCTGATGGTGGCCTCGGAGCCGGTTGCCGCGACCGAACTCGCCGACGTGCTCGGTGTGAGCGTCGGGGACGTCGAGGCGCAGCTGCGGGCTCTCGCCGCCGAGTACCTGGGTGAGGGACAGGATCGCCCGCGCGGTTTCGAGCTGCGCGAGGTGGCGGGCGGCTGGCGTATCTATTCCGCGCGGGCTTACGCCGATGTCGTCGGGCGCTTCGTCGTCGGCTCGTCGCACGCGCGTTTGTCTCAGGCGGCGCTCGAAACACTCGCGGTCATTGCCTATCGTCAGCCCATTTCGAGGGCGCGAATCTGCCGTATTCGAGGGGTGAACGTGGACGGCGTCGTGCGCACGCTGCTCGCCCGAGGCCTCGTGGAAGAGACGGGACTGACACCCTCCGGCGCGCGCCTGTACGGGACGACCGGGGAATTTCTTGAGAAAATGGGATTAACGAGCCTGTCGGAGCTGGTACCGTTGGCACCCTACCTGCCGGACGCCGACGCACTGGATGAATTGGAGGAAGAACTATGAGGGCTAACCCCTACACCGAGGGTGGAGTGCGCCTGCAGAAGGTGCTCGCCCAGGCTGGCGTCGCATCCAGGCGCGCATCCGAACAGATGATCGCCGACGGTCGTGTGAGCGTCGATGGCACCGTGGTGCGTAACCAGGGCGTGCGCGTCGACCCGGCCAAGCAGGTCATTCATGTGGACGGTGAACGCCTGATTCTGGACGAGACGAAGCACATCGTCCTCGCTGTCAATAAGCCGATCGGTACGGTCTCGACGATGAGCGACCCAGAGGGCCGCCCCACGATCGCCGACCTGATCGCCGACTACCCCGAGCGTCTGTACCACGTGGGCCGTCTCGACATCGATACGTCCGGCCTGCTGCTGCTGACGAACGATGGTGAGCTGGCGAACCGTCTGACCCACCCCAAGTACGAGATCCGCAAGACCTACGTGGCGCGCCTGCACGGCGAGGTCAAGCCCGGCGTCAAGCGCACCCTCATGAACGGCATCGAGCTGGAGGACGGCCCCATCAAGGTCGATTCCTTCCGCATCGTCGACACCTACGGCGACATCACGACCGTCGAAATCGTCGTGCACGAGGGCCGTAACCGCCTCGTGCGTCGCATGATGGAGGCCGTCGGCTACCCGGTGCGCGAGCTTGTTCGCACCGGTTTTGGCCCCATCTCGCTCGACCACCTCAAGCAGGGCACGACCCGCCGCGTGAAGGGCAACGCCCTGAGTGCGCTGTACGGAGCCGTCGGCCTGTGAGCAGCTCCGACGGTGCCCCGGCTCGCGCCGTGCAAACGGCGGGTCCGGTCCTCATCATCGGATCGGGCCTGCTGGGCGCGTCCCTCGGGCTCGCGCTGCGTGCCGGGGGAGTGAAGGTCTACCTCGAGGACGCGTCGCCCACCTCGCTGCGCCTGGCCTCCGATGTGGGCGCGGGGCAGGCGTTTGGTGATGTCCTTGCCGAGGCCGGGGTGCGTCCGGGCGAGTGCGGCTCGGATACGCCCTCCTATGAGGCTCCGTCCCTCGTCGTTGTCGCAACGCCTCCCGATGTCGCCGACCGCGTTATCGTCGAGTCGCTGCTGCGTTTCCCCGATGCAATCGTCACCGACGTCGCATCCGTGAAGGATGCCGTCGTCGCCGATGTGTTGCGCGGGCTGGAACGTGAGGATTGGCTCGAAGCAGCTTCGCGCTACGTTGGCTCGCACCCGATGGCCGGTCGCGAGCGCAGCGGCGCTGGCGCTGCCGACGCCGACCTGTTCTACGGGCGCCCGTGGGTGATCGTCGCGCACGAGAGGACCTGGCCGCGAGCGGTGCTGGTTGCGCGCGCGCTGGCAACGGATGTTGGTGCCGTGCCTCTCGAGATGAACGCGGGCACGCATGACCACGCCGTCGCTCTCGTGTCGCACGTTCCCCAGCTGGTGTCGTCGATGCTCGCCGCGCGCCTTGTTGACGCCCCTGCCCAAGCGCTGGGCTTGGCTGGGCAGGGCCTGCGCGATACGGCCCGCATCGCGGCATCCGACCCGCGCCTGTGGACAGCGATTTTGGCCGGGAACGCCGGCCCCGTCGCGGACATCTTGCGTGAGCTGCGCGGCGACCTGGATGACCTTCTCACTCACTTGGAAGCCGCCGCCGATTTAGGGCCCCTTCGCGGAGGCAGCGTCGGCGCTATCAACCGCGTCATGACCGCCGGAAACCAGGGAGTCTCGCGGATTCCCGGCAAGCACGGTGGGGCTCCCTCTCGGTATCGCGAGATCGAGGTTTTGATCCCGGATGAGCCCGGCGCGCTCGGACGCCTTTTTGGCGAGCTCGGCGAGAGCGGCATCAACATCGAAGACCTTGTCCTCGAACACTCTGCGGGCGCCCAGGCAGGCGTCGCCCGTGTCATGATTGACCCGGCGGTCGCAGACCGCTGCGTCGCCGACCTGCAGGAGCGTGGTTGGCGACTCATCACCCACTAAACGACCTCGGTGAGGAGAACGTTTTGATGAACGACACGATGCGTCGGGATGCGATTTCTCGCGTTGGCATCACGATTGCCATCGACGGGCCGGCCGGCTCGGGCAAGTCGACGGTCTCGAAGGCCCTGGCGACGCGTCTGGGCATCGGCTACCTTGATACGGGCGCCATGTACCGTGCGCTCACCTGGTACTGCATGGAGCAGGGCCTCGACCTGGAGGACGCCGTAGCCGTCGCTGCAGCCGCCGATTCGATGCCTCTGCGCCTTGTCTCCGATCCCTCTGATCCGCACGTGTGGGTGGGGGAGCGTGAGATCACTCAGGAGATCCGCGAGCCGCGCATCGCCCTCGCGATCAAGCACATTTCGACGAATCTCGACGTGCGCGCGTGGATGGCAACCGAGCAGCGTAGGCGCATGATGGAGGCCCGTGAAGAGGGCTCCGGCATGATCGCGGAGGGACGCGACATCACGACCGTCGTCTGCCCCGACGCGGATGTTCGCATCCTCTTGCAAGCCGATCAGGAAGCCCGCCTGCGACGCCGGACGCTCGAGCTGTACGGTGACGCGACCGAGGAGCACATGGAGATCGTGCGTGCCCAGGTCGAGGGGCGCGACAAGGCGGACTCTCAGGTGTCTGAGTTCATGGTCGCCGCCCCCGGCGTTGAGACGGTGGACTCGACGGGCCTCGACATCGAAGGCGTGTGCGAGGCTATCCTCGTCTTCGTCGATCGCGATCTCGAGGCGCGCGACGCCTCGCGCTGAGAGTAAGAAGCAACATACGTGAGTGCCCCGTACCGTCAGGTACGGGGCACTCATGCCACAGGTGTCAGTATCCCGTCCCGTAGGGGCCCTGTCCGCCCTGAACGCCGTAGGAAGGGTAGCCACCCTGCTGGTTACCGTACGTTCCGGTGCCGTACACCTGGGACCCGGGCTGCGGCGTGCCCGCCTGCGGGTAGTTCGCGGTGCCGTAGCTGGGACCCGTGACACCGTACTGCGGCCCATTGGGGCCGTTGAACGTCGTCGTCGGGGTCGAGTTGCGCTGGGTGGCCTTGAAGATCGCGTAACGTATCAGGATGCCGCCACCGACGATAAGGATCGCCAGGATCCAGGAAATGATCGTGATGGTGGGATTGTTGGAGTGTGAGCGGATTCGGATGCGCTTCGCGGGCATCGTCACAGTCTGCATCTGTGCTTGCGGTCCCGGAGTGACGCTGGTCGGCGCCTGTGCGGACACGCTTGAAGGCGCGCTCACCGCCGGGCTCGCTAGCGCAGCCGATCCCTGCGTGACGAATGCGGGTGCAATGAAGCCTGCGCCCGCCAGCGCGAGGCTTGCGCTGAGCGAGAGGAGTCGTCGGGTCATCATCAAAAGAATCTCTCGTGTGCGTTGGGCAGGACGGGTACCAGTGTAGCCGTCCGAGGCTAAGAGGGAGCACGCATCGGCCACGGGGTGGTACGCCCAGTTTTGATTCTGGTCGTTAGCTTATGTGTGCGGGTGTGTCGCGGCGCACTGTGGTCGGCTTGCTTCGCCCAATTAAGATGCGCTATAGTTCTACAGGTCGCCACGGCGACGAACTAAATACGGGCTGTGGCGCAGCTTGGTAGCGCACTTGACTGGGGGTCAAGGGGTC